>JAKBQK010000563.1 GCA_021835265.1 Thermoplasmata archaeon | reverse complement strand
GCAACTCTATGTTTCCTCAAAAACAGGTTGGCTTCTCTTTCACCTCCATCAGTGAGAGAATACTTTCCCCTATCTTTCCTTTTCACAAAGTTCTTATCAAGAAGTATCTTTATTTCATCGTAAACAGTCTGCCTCGCTGTTCCAAGTATCTGCGAAATATCAGCCAGGGTCGCAAAACCCTTGTACTCATTTAATTCATATATAGATTTTAAATAATCCTCAGTTGTGACCGAAAGATTGGTACTCATAATAATAATAATTCCATTCTGGATAATATACTCTCCTTCCAAGAATTCAGAGTTCAATCATTACGTAATATTTTCCACGATCCTGGATTACTTTACAGGATATACCAAGGTTTTTAATTTTATTTTCAAGATCTTCAGCCTCAGGCTCTGTACCTGACTTAAGGTATAGAGAATTAAAGCCAAATTCTGGAACTTCATGCTGCTCAACTATGAATTTACTAATCTTGTTCATTATGACTGAAAATGTGGTTTCATCAACGGTAAGGTCTCCTTTCCTTATCTTCTCAAGACCTATATTCATAATACCATCAATTATGGACTGATCAGATTTTCTCTTGATATTCTTAACACTCGTTGATCGCGCACCACTTACAAGTAGAAAACCTCCAAGGGCCAGCACCGGGATTAGGTCAATAATATAAAATAAAAGAAACTTATAATATACTACTATGAATATATAAAATGAAAGAAGGGCAACACCCCCCAGTACTGATGTAAGTTTCATAGCACTTCAATTCAATCAATTTATTAATATTATTCTAAACAATTGGTAATTTTACTGTAACATACATATATTCGTCAATTTTATGTTATTCTCGAATTCTTTTATTTTTCTGGCTTATTTTATGATTAAAATGGTGTCCTGTTGATGGTGTTTATTTTTAGTAAGAAAGCTATGTCTTTCCATGGATGAGGATTCTATATCTGCTCTTAACATGAAAATTATCAATTGCAGAAAATGCCCTAGACTTGTAGATTTTAGGGAGCATGTTCTTGAAAAGTCAAAAAAATACGAACGAGAAATATTCTGGAGAAAACCACTAACCGGGTATGGAGATATAAACGGAAGAATGATGATAGTAGGACTTGCACCTGCTGCCTCAGGAGGAAACAGAACGGGTCGTGTTTTTACAGGGGATAAAAGTTCAGAATTTCTCATTTCATGTTTATATGATGCAGGCATAACAAACCAGAAAACATCTCTTTCAAAAGATGATGGTCTCACATATTTTGATTCCTATATATCACTTGCTGTTCGATGTGTTCCACCAGAAAACAAGCCAGAAAAAGGAGAAATAACTAATTGTAATATGTATCTACTTCAAGAGATCCAGTTGATGCAAAATCTGAAGATTATAGTCGCTCTGGGAAAGATAGCGTTTGATGCGGTAGTTCAATCCCTGAGAGAAATGGGAAAAACTGTAAGAGGATGGAAGTTTGGAAATGGGGAAATCTACGAAATTGATAGATATAGAGTTATGTGCATATTTCACCCAAGTCCAAGGAATGTGAATACTGGAAGAATATCAGCGGAAAAATTTGTGGAGCTGTTCAGGAAAGCAAAAGAAATGACAGAGTGAAAAGATTAAAGCCATTGAGATAATAGTTTTCCTTAGTGGATCAATATGATAGATATATCTAAAAACGGCACCATTGGAGAAATTTCACTTTCAAGAAAGGAAAAGAGAAATGCGATTAATCAGGAATTACTGGAAGAACTGTTAAAAGCCATTAGAGTTATAGAAGAAGATGAGAATCTGAAAGTAATTATAATCGATTCCAGCAGTGGTGACTTCTCGGTTGGAGCTGATATAAATGAACTATTAAAGATGAATACCGCTCTTGCTATTTCCTTCAGGGAAAAAATGTCCAATATTGTTAGTGAAATGATCAATTCTGACAAAATATTTATCTCATATCTAACCGGGTTTTCGCTCGGTGGCGGGTTTGAAATAGCTCAATGGTCAGATATGATCATTGCAGATGAGAAGTCAAAGATAGGACAACCTGAAGTTAATATTGGAATAAATGCAGGAGCTGGAGGAAACACTATACTTCCGAGGGAAGTGGGGTATAAAAATGCAATGTATCTTGCGCTCACTGGTAATATAATTTCAGCAAAGGAGGCAAAAGAAAGAGGGATAATACAGGAAACTGTAAGGACCAGAGAAGAGATGCTTGAAATTGCAAGAAAAATTGCATCTAAGGATAGTGAGACAATAGTGGCAATAAAGAAATCCATGAGGAGATCATTAAATTTAAATCCGTCGGAGGATATGAAGGCAGAAGAAGAGTCATTTATAAAACTAACTCAAAACACAACAACTAAGGAACTTCTTAAAGCTTTTCTCAATAAATAGAATATTGAGTAGTGTGGTCTAGCAAATTCAAATATATATTTATAAAAAAATGACATTCGGCACATATGTATATAGTTTCAACTTCCAGAACCGGTGAATTTGCAAAAAACATGATGACCAGCAGTTCAATGAAAGAAGTGGAGGTTGAACGCAAAGTATTCCCTGATGGAGAAAGATATTTCAGGTTACTGGAGAATCTTGGTGATAGAGAGGTTGCTGTTGTTGGAAATACTAACATTGATTCTGATATACTTGAACTGTCATTCCTGCTTGATGCTGCAAGGGAGGAGCATCCATCTAAATTGATTGCGGTGATACCATATTTTGGATATGCCAGGCAGCATATGATCTACAAGAAAGGCGAGGCAATATCCGCAAAAGTTCTTATAGCTTCCATATCGGAATATGCAGATGAAATAATCACCATTGATATTCATGACACATCCTCGTTCAGGTACTCAAAAAGTAAATGCAGAGATTTTCATGCATCAGCAAGCATAGCAGATTATTTTAAGGAAAAAAATATAGATCTTGTCATGGCTCCTGATGATGGTGCATTCTTTAGAGCAAAGGAGGTTGCGGACATCCTTGGATGTAAAAGCGGATTCATGAATAAAAAGAGAATAGACGCAACGACTGTGGAATATAACATGGATCATTTAGATGCCTCAGGAATGAGGGTATTGCTCGTAGACGATATCATTTCTACAGGTGGAACAATCCTGAGATCAATGGAGATTATAAAAAATTCTGGGGCCTCAGCCGTGTTTGTATCAGCAACCCACGGCCTATTTATAAACGATTCGGCCAGAAAAATCGCTGCAGAGTGTGCAGAATTAGTTGTCACAGACACAATTAAGTCAAGTTATAGTAAGATTAATGTATCCCGGAAACTATCAGATTTCATCACTGGTGATTAGATTGGAAAAGAATCTGAGGGTATGCCCGATTGATGGTTTTTACAGAGGATTTGAGTGTCCGAAGTGTGGACAGGAGGGACGAAACCTGATGTATCCAGACGAGGTGGATGCAATTGGTAGAATTCTTGCTGGAATCCTTAGACATTTTCCCGAAAATTATGGAATAAAGTTATCAAAAAATGGTTATGCAAAAATTTATTCTATAGTCCCAGCAATAAAGACTCAGAGAAGAAAATTTGGATGGTTGGCGCCAATTCATATAGAAGCACTTGGTAAAACTGATGAAAGGGGGCGATATCAGGTGAATGAAAGGGGAGAAATAAGAGCAACATACGATCATACTATCCCAGTAATTCTTGATGATCTTCCAGTTGACGATATACCCGACATACTTTATTACCAGACCACAGACGAAGAGTTTTCATTAATCAGGGAAACAGGGATTAGCCCTTCTGACAAGACGTATATACATCTCTCTTCCACATTCAGGAAAACGTATGTAACAGGACTATTCCACGTAGATGATCCTTTAGTCATAGGTATAAATACCGACGAACTCAGGAAGAAAATACCGGTTTACAGGGCCTCAAAAGAGGTTTATCTAACCACTGAAATTCCGCCTGAATTCATATTATCTATCGAACAGGAAAAAATCGAATTATCTCAGGAAGAAAGGGAAGAAGTTGAAAATTATAAGGAGAGGAGGGAAAGGAGAATTCTAGGGGAGAAGAATAATCTAAAGCATTGATTTAAGTCGAATATAATCCCTTGCGGCTGTAATTCCCCTTGTGGCTGCCCCATATATGTCGTACTGAAACCTTTCTATACTACTTGACTTGAATCTCTGATCAGGTTCTTTTACAAATATAATTCCCTTGCTCTCTGCCATCTGCCTGTACACCATCTGTCTATGTCTGTCCAGAGAAGTGAGACTCCTCTCTGTAATATATACCCGGCATCTTTTAGCGATGTTAAGTGCCTGGTCAAGATTCTTGTAAATATTTGAATCAATGAATACATCATCATTCTCTTTTATATTCTCATACCTGTCTCCCCCTGCTAGAAAGATATCTACATCTTTTTCTGACACTCTCTTGTTGAAATTAACTCTTATTCTGAGTCTTTTTATCTCCTGCCTGTAAAAATTTAACAACTCCATAAACTCTTTTTTCTTTGAGGGCTCATCTATTTCATTGATCTGGCCACCTATTTTATTATCGGATTCACTGATCTCTACATCCATTCCTGCTCTAGCCAGGTATATAGCAGCTTCCATCCCTGCGACACCTGCACCAGCTATTTTTACATGCCCTGTGATATGTTCAGCATGGTAATACGTTTCATTTCCTGTTATTGGATTGACAGTGCATCTTACTTGTCCAAATCCAAAATCTCTGCAGGCCTGATTGCATCTGATACATGGTCTTGGCATCATGCCAGCTTTTAGCTTAAGTGGAAAGTATGGATCTGCCAGTGCAGCCCTACCTATGGCAACCAAATCACTCTTTTCAAGAGCCTTTCTTACAGATTCAATATCAACAATTGACCCAACCATTATTGTTGTTATATCTGGTTTCCTCTTTAGCCTATTACCAATATGATTTCTCTCAGAATAATATGAGGCCGAAGAACCGGGCGGGGCAGTCCTACCAGCGGAGAAATGAACATAATCTAAATTTTTCAGAGAATTGGCTATTTTAAGTCCATAATCAGAATCATACCCATCTTCCTCATCTTCATAAAGGCTGAGCCTGATACCAATCTTTAGGCCAGTTTCCTTTCTTATAAGGTCTATTATTTCCTGGGGGAATCTTAATCTACCTGCAAAATCATTTCCATACCTGTCTTTCCTCTTATTCAGCGAAGGGGACAGGAATTCCTGTATCAAATATGCGTGTGCACCATGGAGTTCAATTCCATCAAAGTTAGATTTCTCGGCTATTTTCGCTGCCTTAAGAAACGAATTTTCAATATCTTCTATCTGTTCCACGGTAAGTTCATCGGTCTCCCTGCCAAGGTACGGCATGGAAGATGGTGCTCTTGGGTTTTCTGAGTACTCTGCAAGAGCCTTGCCTCCAGCATGCACCAGCTGTGCAAACACTTTCGTACCATGGGAATGAATTCTCTCTGTGAGTCTTTTCAATCTGGGTGCCTGATCGTAGGAAACAAAGGAAAGCTCATTTCTAGATCCCCTGCTCATGGGTGAGTCTAAATATGAATACTCAGTAACAATCATCCCAAATCCACCTATTGCTCTCTGTTCTAGATAAGAAGTGTGAATTTCATTGGTGAAACCGTTTGGATCAGCCAGATTAGAAATCATGGGTGCCATAACAAACCGATTTTTTACTGTCAAGTCTCCTATATTCACTGGTTCAAAAGGATCCATAGTTCCATATTCCATTCTTTTATAAGTTGTTAAGGGTCTACGTTAACGTAGACAGATGCTTTAATATTTTTTTATCCCTTATCATTTATCTGAATGTCCTTGAATAATCTCATCAACTTCAGGTTTCTTTTTTCGTGCAAAAAGATCGTAATATGCAACACCAGAGAGGAACTGAATTATACCGCCAGCTATTTCCGGTAATGGCAGATATACATCCATTAGCGCTCCAGAAGCTCCGGAAGTAGTTTGTGCGATTCTTGCAGCACTTGCCTGTAATCCAGTTCCAGCACCATAATCACCTTCTTTCAACCCACTTACATTAATGTTGCTCCTGGATGGTAATCCAAAACCTGCTATTCCTGCCCGGAATATATAAAAAATCCCGGCAATATAAAAATATGGTGAAAGGGCAAGTGGAATCATCAGCAACCCC
>JAKBQK010000308.1 GCA_021835265.1 Thermoplasmata archaeon | reverse complement strand
AATTCTTCGTATATTTCTTCTTCAACCATAAATGGGTTAATCATTTCTTAAAATAACCTTATTTCTCTTTTATAAACATGATTTGAATTTAGCAGATTATAAATATGAAAGATTAAAATATAATTATCTGAGAATTTTCATAATTTTAATACTAACAGGAATGGCTACTAAAGCACAATACGGTATTGGACTTTATTTATATGGCATAATTTTTACTGTTTTAAAATCATATTGATGCATAGACCATCTGCCTTTGGTTTGTTAGACTAATTTTAATAAGGGACACTGATTCCTGTATTTTTATATCTGAATAATATGGTGATAGATGGAAATAAATATTAAGGGAATAGACAAGGAAATGCATAGGAAAATTGCCGCTACTCTGTTCAATCAAACATGGGATCTTATTGAAAAAACAAGGAATTCTGATGAAAATGACCTGATGATAAGTGTATCTCAGGCATCCCTATTCCACTGGAGATTTGCTGGTGGTGGTGACCTCGAACTTTCAAGAGGACACTGGATAATATCAAGGGTGTATTCTATCTTATCAATGCCAGAATCAGCAATTTATCACGGAAACAAATGCCTTAGAATTTGTACCCTGGGATATATGCACTTTCCTCCGTATTCAAAATACTTTGTGCTGTATTCCCCTGAACTTTCAGGATCCCAGTACTTTCCCTTCTTCCGTCTTTTCTATGCTGTTATATCCTTATATGTCCTAACAGTGAAACAGTCAGTGGATGGATTGCCATTATCTATATCCACGATATCCATAGGACTTGAGTTGATTTCATTCCAATTAATCTCATGTATCTGTACGAGAGAGTTCGAACGTCTGGAATCCTATGTATTCCAGCAATGCTCATGAATTCCGGTGACTGCCGAAGAATTTCAATGATGATCTATGAGAGATGCCGTAATTTCTTACGATCATTATGATTTTAAGAATCAGTGTATTGAAATATTTTCTCATCCTATTTTCAGAAATTATTTTATCAAGTTTTTCCAAAATCAATGTGATATGGGTTGCTACCATGCCCTATTAATATTTTCAGAATGCTTAGGTATGACAATTGTCTCATAATTTACTGATCTTTGAACATCTTATATTTTTATATGGGGAGGAAACTATTTGAATCATCCAGAGTAGAAAGTTCATCATGCCGGTTACCATAAAATTCTTTAAAATTTCAATAAAAAACTGATACAATAACTTAAATATTTGAAATACTATTGAAGCACATGAAAAGCGTATTAAACAATATCTTGGGAGCTGTAGGGGAGACACCACTCGTTCACCTAAAAAAGATTTCGGAGAGGGGAAAAATTAATGTTTACGCAAAGATAGAATATTTCAACCCAGGTTTAAGTATAAAGGATCGGGTTGCCATTAAATTTATTGAAGAAGCAGAAAAAAATGGAAAACTTAGGCCTGGGGCTACAGTAATTGAAAGAACCAGCGGTAATATGGGTACAGGACTTGCCATAGTCTGTGCAGTAAAGGGGTATAAATTTATTGCCGTCATGTCTGAGGGAAACTCTGTAGAGAGAAGAAGAATGCTGTCTGCACTCGGTGCTGAAGTCGTTCTTGTACCGCAGGCACCAAGTGGGAAACCGGGATTCGTATCTGGAGAGGATCTTGAACTCGTAGAAACTCAAACAAAGGAACTCGCCTCAAAATTAAATGCTTACCGACCGGATCAATTCAATAATCCGGACGGCGCGAAAGCACACGAAGAGACAACAGGACAGGAGATATGGTCACAAATGGATGGAAAAATAGATGCTTTTGTCACTTATGTTGGATCTGGGGGCACTTTTGTTGGGACATCTCGTGCCCTGAAGAACCATAATAAAAACGTGAAATGCTTTGTCGTTGAACCGGAATCTGCACCCTATCTTGCAGGGAAGAAGATCCTATCAACAAGACACAGGATACAAGGTGGAGGTTATGCATTTAAACCACCATTCTGGGATAACAGTTTAGTTGATGGCTATCTTACTGTGTCAGACGAGGAGGCAATGAATTCCGCTAGGAATCTCGCTGCAAAAGAAGGCATTTTTGCAGGATATTCAAGTGGTGCAAACGTTGCAGCCTGCCTGAAGACGGCTGAAGTTCTTGAAAAAGACAGTTGCGTGGTTACGATACTTCCAGATTCTGGTCTTAAATACCTATCAACTGATTTGTTCATATGAGGAAGTGAAAATGTGATCTCCTCTCCCAGTTTTAGCAGGGAGTTTCCCACTTTAAAGGTTGCTGGCGGAATCCCCCATGGACTTGAATTCCCTTCGGTCCAAAGGTACTATGTCCTTCATGCTAGGCCATCTGACTTTACTGATGCGGGCAAGCATGAAGCAGTATGCGAACCGACCTGTTTCATTTCTATCTGGCAGTGGACATTATATTATCCTTAAAAAGACAATAAGCTTCCGCTCACTTTCATCCCCTATCTTGTGAAAGGAGTCTTCCCGCTCACAAATGACTAAGAAAGAGCTTAAACAGGTATTAAAATTCAATTCTATTTCCCCATATATCTAGAGGGAAAACGAAGAATTAATATTTTATAGAAAATTATAATTTGTGCTATCTTTAAAGTGTAAAAATAATATAATAAGCATAGTTGAGAAAGTGAAAAAAGGAAGAGAAAGAGGGCCTAAACGATGTAATCTAATTCTAACAGCATATAGATAGAATACAGGAACTTATACAAGAATTTTAGAAAGAAAGTAACTTTAGAAAACGTAGAACTTAAAATACAGAGAGGTGTAAACCTTATAATAGGAAGGAATGGATTAGGGGAAAGCATACTTCTTTCACTTCATCCTTTTCTAATGATTCTGATTTACTACCAAGCAATAAGCATTCTCTTATTATTTCCTTGAGACCCAGTTCTAATGTGTGTCTAATCAAAAAAATAAGAGGATAAACAGTTCCATTGTTGTCGTTTGGTTCTTCAAACCATTTTAACAATATTTTGTTGCATTCCTATACCACAAAAAATACATATTTAAATCGCCATTTCTTGAAAATCAAAGAACTGTAAACTCTGGAGGATTGCCCTTCTGTTGCAAGGATAATTCATCAAACACGACTGATGTTTTTTCTCTTTCTTTCATCTTATCTATCTTCCTCAGCACATCTCCCATGAGCCTGATAGATTACGTCCCTGTTCTCATGGAGTAGACTCTCATTGCGAACGCTGATGGTGCACCAGCCACTGCTATAATACATTCGTGTATCATTATCCATTAAGCCTTTATGGTGAAGGTATGACTGAATTTGTGATCATGGATCTTAAAAAACATAACATATCATCATCTACCTCTCTAAATAGGTTTACGGTTTGTATGTTTAAAGTTCTCCTTACGAAGGATGAAATGTATATTTAAACAAACGCCGCTTCACGCCATATTCTCCTTCAGACACATTGAAATCTTAATACAATGCGAGGGATGGGATTTGAACCCACGAACGCCTACGCGACTGAATCTTAAGTCCAGCACCTTTGGCCAAGCTCAGCAACCCTCGCTTAAATTCCGTAGGTCTTAATGGATAAAATAGATTTTCATGATATGCAGGAATGATTAAGCCAATCTAATTTATATATTCTTAATACATTCATGACTATGGTGTTTCAGGGAGGTCTTCCAGATAATGGGGAGATAATTAATTTTGAAATAGAAGAAGAACCAAAGTGGGTTAAGGTAAAGCTGGAAGATGGTTCTGTAATTCAGATAAAGATGGAGATTGTTGCAATCATGAAGGGTGGAAATGATCCGAATACAGGACTCCCAATATACATGGTTCAGGCAACCAATATTATTAGAATGAATCAGGTTCCGAAGGAATTAATCAAGAAAAATCCAGCAAAGGAAAAAGGGGCGGATGGAACACTCTACAGATAAAAAGAATAAAAACATAGATCTTCTGGATGAAAAGATTCTTGAATTACTCAGAATAAACAGCAGGTTTACAAATAAGGCTATTGCCACAGTAATTAATGTTTCTGAAGGTACCGTTAGAAGAAGAATAAAGAGTCTTCAGGAAAGGAATGTTATTAGCAGATTTACCATAGAAACAACAGAAATGAAGGAGGCCATTATACTTTCAAGATACGATCCCTCAAGCAAAACCGGAATTTTGCAGGAATTAAAGAAGATATCTGCCAGGGTATATGAGGTTGCAGGAAAGTCTGATATGGCAATAATGGTTTCATACAGGAATCTTGTTGAATTGAATGAATTTATTGACAGAATAAGAGAAATAAAGGGTATAAAGAATACAGAAACCATGATAAGGCTGAAATGATTTCTTCTTTTAAGAAAGAGGCGTTATTATTGAGATATAATTAAATACCTTTTTTTGATTTACAGCACAAGTGATTTGCAATGTCAGAAGAAAATAACATCATTTACGTAGGAAAAAAACCGACAATGAATTATGTGCTAGCTGTTGTTACTCAGTTTAACACCAACAATGTGGAGAAAATAGTAATAAAAGCTAGGGGAAAATCCATAAGCAAGGCCGTGGATATAGCAGAAATTACCAAGAACAAATTCATGCCAAATGCAAAATACGCAGACATCCATATAACAACAGAGAAAGTTGAGGGAGAAAGAGGAGAATCAAATGTTTCCTCCATAGAAATAACAATTGCGAAGTGATTTTTTACCATTAACCACATATACATTTTCCCAAAAAAATTCTTAAAAAAGTTAAATTGCTCTCATGTAATACAGTATTGTTGATTCAATGTCAGAAGTTCTCAAAATCAGTGTTGATCTGAGTGGAAAACTGGATCTTATTAATAAGAGACTTGCAGAAGTTCTAAAGACTGACAATCCCAGATTGAATGAGATGTCCAATTATACCATCTCATCAGGTGGAAAAAGACTCAGACCACTGATTGTACTACTTGTTTATGAATTAAACACGACAAAGCCCCTGGAAAATGCCATCGACCTGGCAGTTGCATATGAGATAATGCATAGCGCCAGTCTGATACATGACGATATAATAGATGAGGCAGAAGAAAGGAGAGGCATGCCATCACTTTACAGAAAATATGGTCTTGGAGATGCTATAGTAACTGGCGACTATATGTTTTCAGTGGCATACAGAATAGGGGCCACATACGGCATCGATGTTTCAAACGTCGTTGCAGAGGCTGCTCAGAAGCTTGCAGAGGGACAGATAGAAGAATCTATGAATCTGGGCAATTTCGAAATAACTGAAGAAACATATTTCAATATTATTACCAACAAGACTGCGTACTTCTTTGGAGCAGGGGCTAAGACTGCTGCTATGATTGCACAATCCTCCGGGGAAGATCAGAATAACATGTTCAATTTTGCATTTAATGTTGGAATGGCTTTCCAGATAGCAGATGATATACTGGATATTGTGGGAAAGGAGGAGATCATTGGCAAGACTCCGTTCACTGATATGAAGCACAGTGCTCTCACACTCCCCATGATTTATGCATTGAAAAATGGAAATGAGGCTGGGAAAAGACATTTGAAAAGCGTTTTAAGGGGAAGGGAAACAGATCCTGAAAGTGTTCAGAAGGCAAAGCAGTTCCTCATTGATTCAGGTTCTGTGGATTATTCAATAGAGAAGGCAAAGAAATTTATTGACATGGCAATTGAATCTGAAAAGACAGCGAAGATCAGTCCAAATCTTCAAACTTTATTTGAAATTGCGTACAGTGTCATAAGCAGGATAAGGGTTTAAAATGGTTAGAATATTATTATATACTGGAAAAGGCGGCGTTGGTAAAACAAGTGTTTCTGCAGCAACAGGTATCGAACTGGCAAAGAGAGGATTAAAAACTCTGGTTATTTCAACAGATCCCGCACACAGTTTGAGAGATGCTTTTAAAAAGAGTATAGGAAGTGAGCCGGTGGAAGTTGGAAAAAATCTTTTTCTTCAGGAGATAAGTGTAACTGAAGCCATAAAGAAATACTGGGATAACCTGAAACTTTATCTTACAGCGTTAATGAGATCTCAGGGAGTGGATGGTATTGCAGCGGAGGAGATTGCAACCATGCCTGGCTTTGATGAGGCAACTGAACTGCTATACATAAGAGAATACGCAAAGGACAACAGGTTCGATGTGGTTGTTATGGATACAGCACCAACA
>JAKBQK010000284.1 GCA_021835265.1 Thermoplasmata archaeon | reverse complement strand
AGACAAAAAGGTACAGGTTTGCCATCAAAGTCAGTAAGATCCTCCTTGATTCTCCTGATGAAAAGAGGGTTGTCTTTGTTTCTGATGGACTCTTCCAGCATCTCACTGGTTGAAAAAAATCCTGGCTCTAAAAGATCAATGAAAAGTCTGAAGTTTTCTGGATCGCCGCTATGCGGTGTTGCGGTTAGAAAAAGAAGGTGAGGTTCAGCGATCTTTGAGAGTGTTTCACCTAGTCTGTATCTAGCAGTCTTTTGAGTTTTGGTTCCATACTTATAAGCACTCATTTTATGTGCTTCATCCACTACAATTAGATCAAACTTGGTGGAGCTCAATGATCTGGAAATATCGTCCTTTTTGGCAAAATCCATGGATGTTATGATCTGGTCGTAAGCGTCCCAGGTATTCTCTCCGTAGGTTTCGTTCATTAGAGCCCTATTTAAGACTTTAAAAGATTCTTCAAACCTGTCTCTGAGTTCGCGCCGCCATTGATCCATAAGATGCCCCGGGACCACAATCAAAATTCTCTTAACCAAATTTCTGAGCTTAAGTTCCTTAATTATAAGGCCAGCCATAATAGTTTTACCTGCGCCCGGATCATCTGCAATAAGAAACCTGATCCTAGATAATTTCAGTACGTATCCGTAAACGGCTTCTATTTGATGAGGTAGTGGATCAACCTTGGAAACGTTTACTGCAAGCAAAGGATCGTACATTGCAGCAAACCTGTACCTTTTTGTCTCTAAGGATAGAAATACCTTCCATGGGTCAGCCTTGAAATCGTTTTCTATTTTTCTTATGCTGATCGAATTCAACTCGTTTAATGGGATAACTTGATCTACATGTTTTCCTGTAGATGTAGTAACACCAATAATGCGTACGCAATCCCTGAGGCTTTCAAAGGCATTTACCTCTATAGATTCTGGCCATTTTGGACCATTAATTATGACACCTTTCGATAAGTCCTCTAGTTGCATATATCAAGAAGCTATCTTACATTTAACATAAACATTGTTATGGCGTCCGTTGTGTTAATGAAATAATTTGAGAATTCTATGGTATTTTTTAGCATGTAATTCCACCTTGCCTCAGGAGGAACCCAGAAGACGTTTCTTGAGGTGTATTCATCCCTGTCTTCAGGATCGGAAAGGTGTTCCCTGTCATTCTTTAATTCTCTATGGATTTCCTCAAATGAATCAGATACATATTTCAGGAATATGAGGCCCAGGACAACATGCTTGTATTCGGCAGCATCCATGTTGGATCTGAGTTTGTCTGCTGATGACCATAATCTTTTCTCAAGATTGGAATCGGGGTTATTCATGGAAACTTATAGGATTGAATGAGCATAAATTTTTGGTGCAGCAGACTTCACTATTTTGGTCAAGATTAAAGCTTAATTCACCGTTGTAAAGACCGGATATCGCATTGATTTAACTAAGATCGTCTATATTTAGGTTGAAATTCTGAAGGTTGATTAAGAATTTTTTCAACTTTATTTTTAAATTGAGTTTTCTTATATATTAGCTTACCATCCTTGGCAGGTTCATCCAGAGTGAGGTCGGTTGAAGAAACAACACTCATATAATTGGGCAACATAATTGGTCCTATTGGGTCCGAAAAAGTGATCCCTTTCTGGCAGTTTTTATATCTGAAATTATTCCCTTCTAGACTCAAATAAGACCTGAATTTGGAAGGCTGGAATAATTCATTTATATCATATATTACCCTGTTTATGTCTCCCTTTAATTTTGGTCTATGGTGTTTTCTATAGGCCATAGCCTTCGAACTTTCATTTCTGTCTTTTGAGCTAAACTTAGCATTCATCATCAGCTCCATTTTAACATCCTCATCAAAAAGGTCTCTGAGATGCTCTTTAACTGTTACTTCAACCCCAAGTTCAACATCTTCAATTCTAATTGAGGAATAAATTTTCTTTAGCAATTCGACCGTTTTTAACTGAGCATGTAACCAATAGGCATCACTTTCTTCGTTGATAAGATCATCTCTAATGCTGTCTTTAGGAGAGCTGGTATAAACAAGGTCTTTTATTGCTTCGTCTTTTTCAAAATTATACTCTAAGGATATACGAAAACCATCGTTATAACCTGCCAGCACATCTCTATCAAGCCCTATTTTCCCGTTAATTATTTTGTATCCTTCATGTAATGGTTGATAAGGCATTAGCGAGAACAAAGAAATTCTTAATGGTACCGGAAGATCTAATGATACTATGCCTTTCTTGAAGAAACTCCTCTTAAACTCTATTCCTGAAGTAAATTCAAATTTTGCTTCACTTGAGTTAATCCGTATTTCTGGATGAAGAATTTCCACTCCGGCTTTTGAAAAATTATCTCTAATGGAACTAAGTATTTTTATGCCCTCACGGCCAATGGTATACGCATTTCTGGCATCCAATATTAAGGTCGAGGGATCCAATTAATCCCCTTCCGTTCCAAACAATTCAAAGATAGGTATTATTGCCCTATCTGTATCCTTAAGAATAAAATTCAGATTATCCAGTGAGATCGGCGAATAAACTCTCCCTAGCATATCAAACCACACTAGTGAAAGACTAACACTATTCTCCTTCTTGGAAAGTTCAAATGAAGACATGGGATTAAGGAAAAGTATTCCTTGTCCTCTCATACTTTCAACTGCAGCTGTCCAACTTTCATATTCTTTGCTCAAAGAAAACACAGAATAAAAAACATCGGAAATAGTCTGAGAAATATCGTTTAACATGCTAGGGTCTTTTCTCTTAAGTTTTTGCAAACTTGCATTTAATTTTTCTAGAATTATTTTATATTCTTGCAGTTTTTCATATTCATCGTTTTCCAATGCCTTGCCTAATTTAAAAAATAAAATGAAGTCCTCAAACAATTCTGATTCATTGGAATAATCCTCCTTCAATCTCCCAAATGATTTCTCGACCGTCTCCAAAAACTCTGCAGTTTCATTCTTAAAATAATTACTGAATTTTAATGGAGAATCTTCACCTGGAACTATTACGACTAATGCTGTTCCAGATCCTTTGTTTGAGAGAATTATTTTTGGCTCTATTTTTGGTAAGAGGGCATCCTTAGGCATTTCAACTTCAATATTCGTTTTATTCTTACTTATTACTAGTTCTGGGCGAATTAAATTAACTTTAAATTCCCTATACTCAGTTTGCTCTTGGTCACTGAAGAAATTTATCTTAAAAGAAATAGCAGCAAATTCTGAAGGGACTGCTAAAATTGAAGAGCCTACTACGAAGCCAAAATAACCATTTTCAATAACCTTCTTCACTTCTAATTCATTTTTGTTTTCATTAAAGAGGAATGCATTGTCCTCAACATTATACAAATTTAAGAAAGATAAGCTAGGATCCATTTTCATCTGCAAAGATATTAGATTATAATCTGAATGCCATATAACATGGCCAGAAAATTCTTGACCTTGTAAACCATATGGGGGAAAATATATAGATTTTATTGGGCTCTCCCTCTGCATCATTGATTAGCTTAAACCCATTGAGGTTATATAATTATTACGTTTTAGTAAAACAGTATTGAAAATAAAATTGATCTGTTTTTCCTACGCACCATAAAATTATTCCACTTATTCCCCTCCCAATGCCAGAAAAACTAATAGCAATAACCAAGACATCTAAACGTGGCTCTTCATTGAGAATAACCCTCCCAAAGGAGATAGCAGAGAAGCTGAATGTTTCAGAATCTGAACATATCGGATTTTATGAAGTCAAAGGGGAAATTGTGGTTAGGAAAATCCTTTGAAACATATCTTTGATCTTCCTCACCACACCAATTCATCAATAGAATTTTAGGCTTAAATATTTATAGCGATCTAACTTATATTTTTATGACATTGTCGCTATTGCATATACTCATTGAACAACTTAATCCTACCAAATCCTTTATAGAATTCACACAGACCCTTTAATGAACTAAATCTGCCGTAAAATAGAAATGATCTCATAACAACGCTATTGGATCCTCAATAAATAGAAATTAATGACCTCAGAGTCTATAATAAAATTCTGGAGATAACCAGATAGAACTTAACCCAAATGAAACGCTACCTACAAAGGAAGGACTCCGTAAATTTAATGGATGTTGTCTAGATGAAGTAGTGCTAGTTTTTCGTCAATTGATAAGTTCCACCTTCTCTCCATAAACTCGAGCATCTTAATCCCTCTTTCTTTGATAGTATCAACGTTCCACTCTGTGAGTTTATTAACCTCAGATTCGCTGAATGAGCCAACACAATAACCTCCTCCTTTACCATCATCCTTTTTATCTTTGAAGCAGTTATTTTGAAATGCTGAATTTCTCTGAGTAGATAATGGCAGAAGGTTGCCTAGTGTATTTTTCAAAGCGTGTCTGCTTTCATCGTCATATTTGCCAAAAATAACTTTCCAGCAATCTTTTTCATCCTTTTGCGGATAAATGTGTTCAATACTTACATAATCTCTTTTAGACATACTATATTCTTTCCAATTTATGGCTTTACCCTCATTGCCTCTGGAGGTTTCTTTAAGGTTAAGATCATATTCGAACAAAAAATAATTGATATAATTCCAAGAATAAAAACCATAATATGTTTCGAATAGCTCATTTACCTGATCCCTAAACTTATAAAGTTTGAAATGTTCATCTATTGCTTCATCTATATCGTCTATAATATCGCGCTTGCTTAATTTCCCATAGTAATACTTTCTCGCGTTATAGTAGAAATTACTATCCCCCGTATTGGTTTGCTTATTCGCCAGTGCCAAAACTTTGAATATATATTCTTCGCATTTCGCAAGTACCTTTTTTGTCATGTCGACGTCCGACTTTCCCTGTGTATCAAGTAAGATGGCCATTACCAAGGGTTGGAACGAAGTATATCCTATTCTGTCCAATCGGGCCAATTCATTAATTAATTTACTGTCATATTCTCCTACTGCCTTCTCTGGGTAATTCATGTAGTACCAGTGTTTAACAGACTCCGACAAAGATACGGCATATTTTGAGATATCGTCATAAGTGAGACCTTCTTGATCGCTAAATGCTTTTTTTATTGTAAATTTTTTATCCAATAAATCTTTTGCAAAAGCACTCGCAATTTTTCTGTCATATTTAAAATACATTATCCAATGTACTTTCAAGAACTCGTCATCATTCAATAATTCCTCCTTCCCAAGCCATTCGTAAATAACTGTCCAGGCTTTATTTACTTTCTCTCTTAATTCTGTTCGCTCTTCCTCTTTAATTAGAAGTTTTTCAGAAAGATACATGAGCCTGTTTTTAAGCAGTTCAAGAACGCTAAGTTTCTTGCCACGATTATTCATGGATTCGAATATCATCGCAACCTCTTTCTCGCTTGACACTGTGTATAGGTTAAAGACGAGTTTGTTTGTTATAGTCTCAAATAAATTTGTTATATTTCCTTCGTTGTAGGACTTTATCTTTCCCTCAAAGTATTTTCTGGCATAATCAAGTCTTTGGGTATAGGCAGTTTTAACTCCTTCGGTAGGATAATCTTTTATTCCCAATATCACACTTTTAAAAAACTCATCTGAATGGGCATCTGAACTGTATCCAAAGATGCTTACTTTCATGGATGGGTTGTTTGCATTCACCTTATAGAGATACTTTTGAATAATGTCTCCTATCGGCCTGGTACCAAATTCTTTCATCCCTAGTGCTTGAGCTCTGTCGATTAGAACCTTCAATAATATTACGATCGTTGTCAGTCTCTGCTGGCCATCTATAACATATTGTGTCCTGAAATCAGTCCATTTTGCTTCCTGGTTTTTAGAATCAGTAACAGTGATCAAACCGGTATAGTGCTCTTTGGCCTGACGCAAATTTTCAAGGTCCTCCCAAATATCGTCAAGTTGTTCTTCCTCCCAGCTATATCCCCTTTGATAATCCGGCACCCTAAACAAAACATTAGTAAATATATCTCTTACCGTTAATTCAGATTCAAAATTCTTCATATGAACTTGAGGGTATTGAGCTTACATAATATAATATTTCCGGATCTCTTTAACTCTTTGGGGGTAATTAATAAACTTCAATTCATTCACATCTTGTGAAATCTGAGGAACTTTTCAGAAAACTTCTAGGCCTTGAGGATCCATGGATAATTAAAGAGATAAAATTCGACCACCAGGAAAAGAAGGTGGAGATA
>JAKBQK010000185.1 GCA_021835265.1 Thermoplasmata archaeon | reverse complement strand
AATAGTTTTTATGAAATATTAGAAAAAGCTTTATGTGAGGGCAATAGCACCGAAACATTCTATAACAGGGTGTGTTTGAATGGTGCTGGGGTTCACATTATGTTAAACCTTTATAGCACAATACTCTCGGTACAGAATCAGACTAATCTATCTGTTGATGATGTATTTAAGGAATATGTCTCTCTGTTAAAAGAACTTGTATTAGAAGATTATTCTGAAAAAAAACAAATCGATTCATTTCTAAGGTCAGCCAATAGCAAAGCCGGTAAACTGGAGCACAAAGATTCTCTTTGCGAGGGTATAAATCTCAAAATAAGTGCAAAAGGACTTGCTTTAGAAAAGCTTCCTGTTAGTCGAAAGGGAGAGGAAAATAGAGTATTAGGAATTGAAAAGAACCTTAGAGCTGTTATTAATAATACACTGCAAGCTGTGGACAAAGAATGGGAAAGAAATAGAACCCCACCCGGCCTTTACAGCACTTTGAAACAACGTGCAAAGGGTGAAACTCTTCCCCTATCAGCATTCCTCACCCTTGGTGAGAGTATAGAGATCGTACTGAGAAGTGATAATCTTCCCTTGTTCATTGAAAGGATCAGACGCTCGTTTTTTAAACAGGAGCTATTTAAGGCAGAAACAGATATTTTGAAAGATTATAGGAACATTGTGGTAGGACATGATAGAATGATGACAAAGGAGAAAGAGAATCAGTTCTCTACTTTAATTCCAAAAATAATAGAGCGAATGGCCGAGTTTTTGAAATAAGTTAAAACTTATTCTTCTTCATCACTACGATATGTTCATTAAGCATAGTTTTGCTAGTTTCTCCAGCGATATTCGTTGGGCTATTTTTAGAAGGCATTCGCTTGTTGGGTATTTCTCTAAGATGGGTCGTAACGTATTCAAATCCATTAAATTCAAAGAAGTTTATTATTGCTGTGGATGTCGGTAGCAGTAATGAATTAACTGTTCTGTTACCTACCACATAGCACACAAAACCTTTCTCTTTTACTATTTTGGACACATTGTTTATTGATGAAAGCAAATCACAATAAAAAGCAGCAACCTCGAGCGCCCTCTTTGGATTCCTTTCAAACATGATATTTATTATGGAATTAATTGTTTCAGATGGAAGGTACGGAATCGTTTTAAGTGGCTTACCACCCATTAAATTGTTATCAATATTTTCTCCATTTGTGAGTGAGAGCCATTCTGAAGAGAGTCTTGAATATTGTCCATATGCCACCGTTGTATGTGAATCTCCATAAGGTGGTGAAGTAACAACAATATCAATAGAATTTTCAGGGATTTCTTTACATGGTATTTCTGAAGTTGAATTAAGACCTATTATTGTTGCTTTAGGTTTACTTTCTAATCTAGATATCATTTCGTTAAATTGTATGTAACCTTTGAAATTACGCTGAAGTTTGGATAACATTATGCTGTAAGGATCTGGAAAGTATGTTTGAAGCTTGTCCGAGGCATACCTATATAGTTTAAATTCTCCTTTTCTTGTGTTTGAACTATCTCTGACGGTTTCGCTAAATGCAATTTTGAAGAACCTTTGGATATGTATATCTTGGATCTCATCAATATAATATCTAATTCTTCCAAGAGGTTGAACAACGTCTTTCTTAAACCATGTATCCATATTTTTAATCGGTGGAATGTTTACATTTCCATTTGAATCATGAATAAAAGTTCGAAAACTGGAGATCTCTTTAGATATATCATCAATTGTCATCGAATAGTCTGTTTTTGCCTCAGCTATTAGCCTTGCCAATGGGTTAATATCTGTGCCAAAGACATCTAATCCCTCTATAATTCCTTCTACAAGAGAGGACCCAGTTCCACAATAAGGGTCGTAAAGCGTTTGGGCATTCTTTCCATAAGTCCGAATTAATTTTCTGGCCACTTGCGGTATCATTCTGGCGGGGTAGTCATGGTATACGTGAGTGTATTCCCTCGTAGACGAGCCATTGAAAGTCCAGTCATCCATTTCATCATATGAAATTATACAATCACCTCTATCTTCTTAAATAACTCAGGAAGATCTTTCTCTCGTACCCTAAACCCAGTGCCATGATTCCTGGCGTGTGTTTTAGCATCATGTAATCTTAAATCTATCAATATGACCTCTTTATTGATTTGCTCCTTAATAATAGATTCGGAAGTATCCGTGAGAAGCTTAGCAGTGTAGAAATGGAACCACTCCTCATCTCCCCTGTATTCGGTATGTGCATATGCCATTATCAAAGCTGGTATTTTTCTTATAAACTGCTCTTCTAAATCTCTAAATTTCCATTTTACTAATGTATTACCATCTAAATGCCTTACTGATACAGAGTCATCATCGGTGTACAATAGCAGTCCTGCACTATTTGGTCTGAAGGACATGGTAAAATATAATCCTAAACGTCCAGTATCATCTGTAGTGCCATACTTCTTGACAGCTTCCAACGGATCCATAACCCAAGCCCATCTATTGAATGTGAACAATGTAATCAAATTGCTTACATCATCCCTATGAGCTTTAAGCTCAATTTGCCCCAAATCCGGGAGATAAAGATTATTTTCAGTAATTCCTAAATTGGTTTCAAGAGTTTTTCCAATTCCGGTTGGTCCTCTCCTTAATGATTTAATGTAACCCTTATCTTTTAGAGCACCAAATCGTTCAATGAATTCCTCAATCTCCATAGATATTCTGATTTACCTTTACCGCAACCATCAAATAAATATGCCGATTTCTTATTTCAATTTAATGGGAGTCGAAGAGCCAATCAATGGCAACGTCCAATTCCCTGAATGCATACACAAGGCTTTTAAGAATGTCGTCAACAGCAGAGAGAAAGCCTATGGCATTTCCGCTGAGCGCCTCGGCTTCACCAATAGCTTTCTTGCCTGGCAGAACCCAATATTTCGCAGTAAATTCCGATACTTCAATTTCATTTAACATCTGTTTTGTTGCATTGGTATAATCTCTCCAATAAGTTCTTTGACTAACAATTTCCCAAAGCATGGAAAACAAATAAGGCTCTTTGCTGGCCACTTCCACAAAACTATCATATAAAGACATGCCAACAACCCTCTGCACAATGTCCAGATTATCGATAACGTCATCCAGAATCTCTGTAAATTTTTTAGGATTCTTTAATGCAGGCGAATTTGCATAGTCATCATATTTCGTTGCAAACACTGAAACTCCCACTCTTTTCTTCAAAAGTGCCGACTTGAGCGAGTACAGACTTCGCAGTTCTCCGTTTGAGAATTTTTTAAGCGCTTTGACGTTTCTCTCTTTCCATACTACTGACATGGCTCTTGAATATTCTTGTACCAACGGGTGGAGTTGGAAAATTGACTGCAGATAGCTTATCGATTCTCCTTTGATGAGAAAATTGTGCAATTCCTTTTCCTTAAGGAACTTTATGTCCTTGCTGAGCCTCTTTTCCTCCACGGAAAAAGGTCCAGTCGAAGGCTTAGAATATACATAGACGAGATTTGCTTCCTTTTTCCTCTCCCAAAGTCTTTGAAGTTGGTCTATGTCTCCCTTGGCTGGCTTGTCCTTTATTGCAACAAGTATCAACTCAGAATTTCGGCTTACTACCAAATCTGCTCCATTCTCAGACCTTCGATCCGTCCTATGCATATTCTTTACATGCCATCCCATATTTTCATAAGCCTCTGTAATAAAATCCTGAAGTTTAGGTTCGTCGGCACTTAGAATTGAATCTTTCCAGTATTGCCTTGGCATAGGTGTCAATATGATAGAAGAATATAAATACTGACGCAAGTGTATTCCATTCAATGGGAATCATCAAAAGAAGCTATCCTACCATGCTTTATCGCTGGCCTATAGGAAAAGAAAAAAAAAGCGATATGATGTTAAAATGGGAATCAGGATTAAAGCAGCCTCTGGTCGTGTTTCACCCGCATCTGAGTTTCGATCCAATATGCACTCATCTCCGACAGGAGGGCATGCTCGTCAGGGGTGAATCGACTATGGAATGGAATTCGAGATGGCTACACCAAGTGCTGGAGTCTGCATTCATCCCAAATTCTGAATTTATTACCCCAATAGTTCATGAAGAGATCAGGGCAGACTTTAGCTTCTTTTCAGGTTTAGAACTACTGCTCGCGGGAATAGAGCGCAACTGTAAGCTCACGAAAGACGCATGGCTCTGGGGAAATACAGGATACTGGGCTGCAAGAAGCGGCAGGTTTGGATACATGGGAATAAGTGAAGAAGGTGCTAAGCAGATTTGGGAGAAAAGCAGAGATATAGCCATGTCATACATTGCCTCAAGCTCAAGCATTCTACTAGAATTTCGATTAGATAAGAATGAGAAAGATGCGTGCATTTTTAATGTGTACTACAGCAATAGATTTATAGTCTTTCCAGATTTAATTGATGCTGTACATAAGGCTCTGGATGACTTGGCTCCGTGGAAGGTAATGAAGAAAGAAATTAAAGAACTCGATGTAATTTTCAGCATTGAAAAAAAAGAAAGGAGCACCATGGAAACGAAAAATATTTCCACTTTTCCAATTCACCCAGTTAGAGTGATACCATTGACTGAGGATCCACGTCCCGGATCTGATTGGTTAGATACCGTTATTGTGAAAAATACATTTTTTAAAGCCTCAGGACAAATAAGTCCCGAAGGCTATATCATTTTATCACGGGGTGGGGGATGGATAAGGAATGATTTCCAACAAGGAAAGTTGTATATAGTTACATTTTCCAAGGTTTTGAAGTTAGGGTTCTGTTATTTGGCTAACGTATGGGTAAATGAACAGAAAATGGTAAAGCCCATATTTTATAAATGATATAACTGTAAAAAACATGAATAATGCATATTTTGCTAAATACCACATCCTAATGAGTAATCATTTTACAGTGTTCACAATGCTTGACGTTTCCCTAATTCTAAAACTATGTTCCCAGCTTCATAACCTCTTCTTAGGAGAGCTTGACATCTATTTCACCCATTGATGAATTCACAAGCTCCTCAGTCTTTTTGAGCTGCTCTGCAACAAGTTTCCCCTTTGGTGTTAGCGAAATGTAAAATGTTCTTCTCACTATCTTTTCTTCCCGGATATTAATCAATCCCTTCTCAGAAAGTTCATTCAAATATCTGTCCAGGGAATATGTATTTGAAACCAAGGATAGGAGTGATGTCTTAACAACTTCTCTTTTCTCGGAATAAAGCCTATTTAAAATTCTTTGAGCTCTATCAGATATTATTCCATCCCCTTCTGCCAATAAGCAGTAATGATCTGGTTTCTGTATTAAATTGTGTATTTTTATGTATTGCATGTTGTAGAATATGAAAACGATCATACGTCCTCTATCGCTTGGATAACAGCTTAAGGTTTTAGGATGTCTGTTTGTCATAGGAAGAGTTCACACTTTCTTTCCATTGTTTGATTTCACTAGACGCATGATTAAATTCATTGCAATCTGGAAGCTCAGTAGAAAAGCATTTATAACCACTTGTTAAAAATACAAATTTTACACAGTGATACTTATTTCTGTTCATCAACTTCTTGTACTTTAGGAACAGAACATATTTGCTTTGACTTCCATTACTCTTTTCACCTTTGCAATCGATGTCATTGCCTATAGATGGAATGTAACCTTTTAGAGTGACAGATCTATCGTCTCTGGATAATGCAAATAGGCTATTTGAAAAAACTAAGAGATCATCAACCCTCGTTGGAATGGAAGGTTTTCCCGTGCTCGCATTAATGTAATCCTCCTTACTCATTCCTTCGACTTTTAAATTCCACTCGATATCAACTGCAACACCTGGTCCCTTATTAATGATTTTTAGGTCTAGGTAAGTATTTGTTTTGTCTTTAACCATATCACCATCAATGAACGGAGTGTTTGCCATTAAATATTGGAGATAAGTTGTGCATACAATAAAAGCCGTAAGGACTACGAGAACAAGAGTTAGCAGTACGCTGAGGTTTGTAAAAAAATTAATGTTTAGGAGAAAAAACATTCCAAAATAAGCAACAATAATGCTAAGGACAACCACTAAAATCATGGCAATTAAGCAAACATTTTTTTTCATAAATCATCCTTTTACTTTTCTCAAAATAACATTCACAAAATTAAGTTTGAATACTTGACATAACCTCTCTTTCTGCCAATCTCAGCGCTGAAACCGCAAGCTCGTTGGCCCTATATAATTCCTCCTCAAATTCCCTTTGCGCATCATCGATTGAAATTCCTTTC
>JAKBQK010000576.1 GCA_021835265.1 Thermoplasmata archaeon | reverse complement strand
ATTCGATATACGTTCATCAATTGAAGGTGGAAATGTAAGATATATTGAGGTTAAGGCAAGAGCAGGCAAAGGTGACATAGCCATTTCTCCGAATGAATGGCTTAATGCCAATAAATTTGGTGATGATTATTATCTTTATGTGATCTGGAATGCAGCAGAAAGAGAAAAAATAGAACTGAAAATAATAAGGAATCCAGCACAAAATTTAAAGGTAATCGAGAGAGTGGAGAGCGTCAGATACATTGCTACTGCCGATGAAATATCAGGGAAAGGTACTTAAATGCAAAAAAAGAGTCTAATTGAGGAAACTTTCCCTATAAGAGAAGTAAGCAAGGAATCGGCAAAGGAAAAAAGCGTGAGGCACGGTCATATTTCAACTATGCATATATGGTGGGCAAGACGCCCTCTGGCATCGTCCAGAGCTACTATATACTCTGCCTTAACTGTGGTGCCTGAAGATGAAGCAGATATACTAAAGAACACAGATTTTGTAAGCAATCTTTCAAAATGGGAGAATTCACTTGATAAAAGAATTTTAGAAAGTGCTAGAAATAATATCTTGCGCTCCAATGGAGGTATTCCACCTAGGATACTAGATCCCTTTTCAGGGGGAGGATCAATCCCGCTGGAGGCAATGAGATTGGGATGCGAAACATATGCAAGTGATTATAACCCAGTAGCAACATTGATCCTCAAATGTACTCTTGAATATCCCCAGAAATACAAGGATGAAAAAGAAGAATTCGAAGACTCATTGGTTTCACAAAGTAATCCAAGTAGACTTTTAACCGACCTGAACAAATGGGGTAAATTTGTATTAGAAGAATCCAGAAAAGAAATCGGTCAATTTTATAGAAATTCCAAGGGTGATGCCACTCCGATAGGCTATATATGGGCTAGGACAGTCCCATGCCAGAATGTCTCATGCGATGCTGAAATACCTTTAATGAGGCAGTACTGGTTGGCTAGAAAAGGAAATAAAAAAGTGGCATTGAAGCCATATGTTGAGAATGATAAGGTTGAATTCAAAATCATTGAAACAAAGTCTGATAAATTTCCGGAAGATTTTGATCCAGAAAAGGGTACGGTATCTAGAGCAATCGCTACTTGCCCTGTATGTGGCTCAGTCGTTGATGCTGACACCATGCATAATCTTTTTCAAAAAGGTGATTCCGGAGAAAGATTAATCGTTGTAATTGAAAAGGAGAAGGGAAAAAGCGGTAAGAAGTACAGGTTAGCTGATTGCGAAGATTTAACAATTTACAAAAGTTCGCAAGATTTCTTAAGGAATAAAGAAGAAACGCTATCCAATGCCTGGGGCATGAATGCTGTACCTGATGAGCCTTTGCCACCTCAAGGCATGCTCGGTTTCAGAGTTCAGAGGTATAACATGAATACATGGGGTGATCTTTTCAATTCAAGACAAAAGCTTGCCATTATAACATTTTCCGAGAAGGTCAGGTTAGCTTATGATGAGATGACAAGAGAACGATATGAAAAAGAATACGCAAAGGCTGTTTGCACTTATTTATCATTTGTCGTAAGTAGAATGAGTGATGTTAACTCAAGTCTGTGTCATTGGAACAACAGTTGGGAAGTAATTGCCAATACTTTTGCAAGGCAAGCATTGCCAATGACTTGGGACTATGTTGAAGGAAATACCTTTGTGATTGGCGGATACACCTTCGAAAGTATAATGGAACAAATAAAGCTAGTGATTAATAATATTATGAGTACTAAGTTGCAGAAGGTAAATGTTACACAAAGCACAGCCACTGTTTTAAAATTTGAAGACGGGTTCTTCGATGCCGTATTCACAGACCCGCCTTATTACGATAATGTTCCATATTCTTATCTTTCTGATTTCTTCTATGTTTGGCTTAAGAGAATGGTTGGACATCTCTATCCTGATCTTTTTGCAACTCCGTTGACACCGAAAAGTCAGGAAATAGTGGCTTATTCAAATATGGAAGGGGGATTTGAAAGTGGAAAAAAATATTTTGAAGACATGCTTGGAAAGTCTTTTAAGGAAATTCATAGAGTTTTAAAGATGAATGGTATTGCTATAATTGTTTATGCACATAAATCAACTTCAGCCTGGGAAACATTGATCAACTCTCTTCTTAATTCCGGATTGGTAGTTACTGCTGCTTGGCCCATCAATACTGAGATGAAGTCCAGGTTGAGAGCTAACGATTCGGCTGCCTTGGCCTCCTCGATATACATTGTGACCAGAAAGATTGAAAAGGAGAAAACGGGATTTTACAATGAGATAAAGCTGCAATTGAAAGAACACTTACAGACAAAACTTGACACGTTATGGAAAGAGGGCATATCTGGCCCTGATTTTCTCATCTCTGGCATCGCATCTTCAATAGAAGTGTTTGGTCGGTTTGAAAGAGTGATAAACGATTCAGGTGAAATAATCACAACCGAAAGATTGATGGAGGATGTTCGAAGGATAGTAATCGATTACGCGGTGAAACAGGTATTACATAATGGTTTCTCAGCGGAGATCGATTCACTCACGAGATTTTATGTCCTTTGGAGGTGGGCATTCGGCATCGCAAAGGTTCCTTTTGATGAGGCTAGAAAGTTATCTCAAAGCGTTGGGATTGATCTTTCATCACAATGGAGTGGAGGCTTAATAAAAAAGGACAAGTCATTTGTGCAAGTAGTTGGTCCGGAAGAACGGAATGACCTTAAGAATTCCGATATAAAATCCGTCATAGATCTTTTACACAAGGTCTTGATACTTTGGAAAAAGGGACAAAACGATAAGATAATTGAAATGATTAAAGGATCCGGACCAATTTATAACGAAGCTTTTTTTAGGGTAGCTCAGGCAATATCCGAATCCCTTCCTAATGATAGCGGCGAGAAAAAACTATTAGAGGGATTCCTTATAAGTAGAGAAAGGATAAATGCAGAAATGAAGAAAAATAATCAAACGAGGTTGTTCTGATGAAGCCATTTCATACCATAGCACTACCGCATAAGGACATTCTCGAAGGTCATCTGACTATGGATATTTTTGCAGCCGATCTTTGGGAAACATTTACATCAAGAGGGCCAGAGGATTACAGAGACCCAGAGATCTTCTTTGAAAAAACTTATCTAACTCAAGGACTAAAAAATATAATGGATATTGTTGAAAGAAGACTAAAGGGTTTAGGGGGCGATCCGGTTATACAGATTCAAACCCCCTTTGGAGGCGGAAAGACCCATTCTCTTATCGCAATGTATCATAAAGCAAAAACCTGGCACGCTAAGACTGTTGTTATAGTTGGTACTACACTTAATCCTACTAGCAGCACGATATGGGGGGAGATCGCAAAACAGCTAGGTGGCGATGCGTCTATTATGAATAGCAAAGTATCTCCGGGTAGGGATGATCTACAAACTCTTCTTCGGAAAAACCAACCTGTTCTAATACTGATGGATGAATTGATGGAATTTATGACAAAAGCTGCTGGCGTTGTGGTAGGTGATTCTAATCTTGCTGCACAAACCATCGCATTCATGCAGGAAATTTCTGAGGCAGCTGCGATAACTGACAGGGTTTGTTTGGTTGTAACTTTGCCATCAAGCACAGATCCCAGTGACCTCCAACATGAAAGGTATTTTCAACAACTGCAGAAAATATATGGTCGCCTAGAAAAGATTTACACACCTGTCCAAGATAATGAGATAACAAAAGTGATTAGAAAGAGACTTTTTTCATCCATAGACGAAGATGCTGCAAAAAGAATAATATCTGACTTCATAAAATACAGTCAAAGAGAAGATATTCTTCCTATTGGAAAAGAAGTATCCGAATATCGTAATGAATTCCTTGCTTCGTATCCATTCCTTCCTGAGGTGATTAACGTACTCTATGAAAGATGGGGTACATTCCCAAATTTTCAAAGAACGAGAGGTGTGTTGAGATTGCTTTCCCTCGTGATCTACGATCTGAAGGAGTCCGTTCGTCCTTACATATCTTTAGCAGACTTTAACTTAGGCAACGAAGAGATAAAACGGGAGATGATTAAGCACATAGGTCTGGAATTCACCAGTGTAATAGCCGCAGACATAACCTCTTCTGATTCAGGCGCCAAGAAAGTTGATAACATGCTTGGGCGATCTAATGCGGGGTTAAGGCTGGGCACTAGGACTGCGACAACTATTTTTCTGTATTCATTTTCTGGAGGCCATGAGAAAGGGGTGTACATCAGTGACCTGAAAAGATCAGCTACCACATTAGATAATCCAGCTAGCACAATTGCGGAATCAGCTGAAAAACTAAAAGGTAAACTTTTCTACCTCCAGGTTTACCAAGATAAGTACTTTTTTTCAAACGAACCAAATCTAAACCGGATATTGCTAACTAAAATGGATAATGTTACTATGGAAGAAGTTTCAGAGAGGGAATTCCAATTGTTAAACAAAAATATCTCCGGTGTTAGGATAAAAACATTTATCTGGTCAGATCAACCAGGGGATATTCCGGATAATAGGGAACTTAAACTTATTGTCTTAAAGGATCATGATCTAGAAAAAATAAAGAAATTTATAGACTTAAAAGGTGAATCACCGCGAGTCTTTAGAAATACCCTAATATTTTTATGCCCTTTCGAACAGGAAAAGAACAGATTCACCGATACAATCAAACAAGCAATAGCTTATGAGCAAATTAAATCGGACAAAACGCTAAACTTAAATCAGGATCAGCGGGAAGAGATATCTAGAAATATCCGGCACGGAGATGAGAACACTTTTGAATCTCTATTTAGATATTATAGAGCGGTATTTGTCCCATCGAGGGAATCGCCTCAGGAAATTAATCTGGGTGTTCCGACGTTTGGAGAGAATTTCAAAATAGACGAGCGAGTTTACTCAGACCTCAAGAATGAGGGTGAAATCCTGGAGAGAATATCCAGTATACGTATTAGGGATAGATTTATTCAAAATAGAGATTTCATAAGAATTGATCAGATTTACGATTCTGTTCTCAAAACTCCGGGAGAGATCCGGATCACATCTTTTGAGGCATTAGAACATGGAGTAAGGGAAGGTATTAAAAACGGTGATTTTGGGATCGGATATCTTAATGAAAATCGAGAACCAATTTGTAAAGATTATAATGAAGGAATGGAAATTGATCCAAGTGGCATATTGGTGAGTACAAAAATCTGCGCTGAACAGACCAAGCCTAAAGAACCTAAGGCATCAATGCCGCCCATTGAAAAACTATTAGATGGTCCTGGTAAAACTCTGGACCAGGAAAAAGATCAGCCAAGATTTGAAGGTACCACTTTTTTACGCATTCAGTTGTCATTACCACATGGGAAAGTTTCGCAGCTTATGGGTGTTATGAACTTTTTGCAAAGCAAGTTCGAATTAATGCAGCTGGAGATCGAAGTCAGTAAAGGAGGAATCTCTAAAGCTGAGTATGAAGAAAAAATAATAGAAGCATTCAGGCAAATTGGTATTAACATTAAAAGTGATTTTAAAGAATAGGTAACAATTGCTTCAATCGTCTTCTATAGTCATATTTTTTATTGCTGTCAGGCTATTAGAAAAAGAATCATCGCACATGAACATCAAGAAACGATGCTGAAATCAATTATGTAAACATTCAACTCATAGTCAAAGAGATCCTGAAGAAATATGGATATCCGCCTGACAAACAGGAGAAAGCCACAATAACAGTATTGGAGCAGGCAAAGTTATTGGGGTATGAGTGAGTCTCATAGTCTAGTTCTATTCATCTTCTCAATCAAAAGTTCAAGTTCTTTCATCTTTAGTTTTAAGTCGATGTTCAATTTGTTCTCAGGTTAAGTTTCTTTCCAACTACAATATTCAAATTTGACACTATTAGCAACCCCCACATTAACCCATTTAACAAGTTCAACGCATACGTGCCAAAGAGTAGAAGTAATTCTGCAATTGCAAAGAATATATAGTTCCAAGCACATATCAAAGTATTTGTAAACGCTCATTGAAAAATATCCAAAATCGGCCAAGTAAAATTCCCCACCTGTATTTATACTTGTTTTCATTTTGACAATGTCCCTAAAACTTTACTGCGAATCCCTCTCCCCGCGCTGTCACCTCTTAAAAAATGGCTCTTCACACTTTTGACTGAATACTAAATTCTCTAGGCGGTCAGCCTTCCGTAAGCAGCTCTTAGTCAGTGGTAAGAGCCGCTATGGAGGGATAAAATGAATAAGGGAAAAAGACGTATTGATCCCATGAACAGTTTCGTTGTTGGAATAGATCTTGGTGAAAAGGAAAGCAATGCATGCTATA
>JAKBQK010000042.1 GCA_021835265.1 Thermoplasmata archaeon | reverse complement strand
GGGCCATATACCATAAGGATCTGACTGATCTGGCCATGGATAACAGTGTAAGCAAGTCCCAGATCTCCAAACTGGATAGAGGAAGACCTTACCAGGTCTTTGTTGAGCTATTTTATGAACTCATGTAACCATACCTGATGGCACACAACTATTCCTTTTACAGTAAGTTCCTGAACATCATAGGAATTGATTCAACATTCATCCGTACATCCATAAAGAAATCCGGGAAGTACAGACGGCAGAAGACAGAGAACGGTATAAAGATCCATGAGGCAGCAGTTCTTTTTCCATTCACACTGCCGCTGGAATCCATCGCAACACCCGCCAATCTTAATGACTCACCGGAATTCGATGAAGTTCTTGGTGGTATAGATCCTGATCTTGTAAAACAGTCAATACTCACCTTCGACCTTGGCTATTACGATCTTGACAGGTTCATGGATCTTAAGGCGAGGAATATCAGGTTCGTGACAAGAATAAAGAAGAACGCTTCTTACACAGTGCTGAGGGAATATGCCCACTCAAGGATCATCAGGTTCCGTAATGACCTCACCCTCAGACTGGTAAGCATGGAGATTGACAGTGAACAGAAGGATTACATCACAGACATATTCGATCTGCCGGATCTCTACATCCACATGATATATTCCCGGAGATGGTCAATTGAGATCTTTTTCCGTACAATGAAGACATACCTGAAGATTGACCATCTCATCTCGAAGAATATAAACGGCATTCTCATTCAGATATTTTCAGCACTCATGGCATATATTATACTCCTCATGATACAGGCATCCCTTGCTGTAAACGCAGGTATACCGGAAATTCTCAGATACATGAGGCATGGCATAGATCTGCCATTCCGTCCCAACGGCAATAATGCATCAGAATCTGCGAATATATAACTATAATTGAAAGGCAGGATCTCCTCAAATAAGGAGATCCTTACTACTCCATACTACAAGAGCATACTATGATCCATTCTCCTGAAATTAAGCTTTTCCATGTTTTTTTCTACCAGCATGTGACATGAACGGGACTTAAATGTGCAATCATGTGTGGCATGATCATGCATGAACTCAACAATTCTAGGAATCTCGGTTAAAATTTATATGCTAAAACTTAAGTATTGGAAACTGGATTGTATAATTATCCTCTTCTGCCAGAAACTCTGCAAGTGCGACAGTAAGAGAGGTCTTCCCTACTCCTCCTTTAAGATTTATAGTACTAATTACCTTCGTCATAAAATAAACAATGACCTTTCTATATTTAACCCATTCTGTAGAATAAGCTAACGAGTTTGATAACACACGTGTTAGAAAATTTGGTTCTTTAGACAATATTGGGGCATGAATAAATACAATGACCTTCAGAGGCTGGAGTAAAGTTTTCCCAGATCATCCGACATTTTCACATTTCTTTTGGTTTGATGTTTCTGATTGAGAAAATCCCCCTGATGCGGATGAGATTCCTTGGAGTATCGTACCATTGATTTTCCTGTTTAATCGCATTAAAACGGGGACATTAATTATTGCCAAATATGGCGATCTCCACTAACATTAGTGATACTGGAATGCACAGTAAAGCAGAGTGATCAAAGTTTCATTAAGTCTTAGAAATCGGTAATACTTAGAATTGCGCTGTTGATTTTGGTTTATTATTATTCGACCCCCAATATTCTCGGAAGAACCGAAAATTTGTTTAAACTATGGGGAAGCTAAATCACCCACTCATACCCAAGCAGCTTCGCCTGTTCCAATATTGTTAATGTGGCTTTCTCCTGCTTGTCCGGGATAGCCGTATTTCACGAGAACCTTCTCATTCCAAAATAGTTCATCCCTTTGAGATCACCTTATACGAAATTCCTAACTGATTGAACGCTTCCTTTATCATCTCTTCAAATTCTTTATCTGTTATTGAACCACCATACACTCTAATCTCAAGCTCCATATTCTCAAACTTAAGTTGTAATAGATTCATGACTCCCATTAACCCAGATACCTTTCCGTGGGGTAATTCTATCCTAATGCCTAATGAACTTATGTCCTGATTATCGCTCCTGCCCATCGACGAGACAACATGTGGCGGTGGATTTGAAGGGGGTTTAGATATGGCAGGGCCATCTCCAGAATCAACATCTATTCTTTCAAGCTCTTGTTGGCTTTTGTCTGGATGTACAAGTAAAGTGTCCTGATCAATTATCATCGTTTCTTTCCCTTTGATACAATGAATTCTCCCATTCTCCTCGATGGTACCTATTGCAAATTCACTTGTTTTCAAACCTTCCTTTATTCCAAGTTCAAGAGCATCGAATGACTTAATCCTGATTTCCCCCGGTGTCTTAAGAATAGATTCGTAGATTTGCCCTATTTTTATATATTCCTTATCCCTCAAAAATCTATCTCTTATTCTTATACTGGAAACCTTTTCAATGATTTCTCCTTCTTGTCTTAGAAGCGAGAAAACGCGCTGGTCCAGATCATTCTTGTCACCGTAGGTCGGCACTCCTAGGTTAATCTCCTTGGGAGAATCCTTTGAAGGAACTATCATAACTCTGTAATAGCCAAATAAAACTTCACGAATATCTTCTTCCATATGCTTAATTTGTCTAGATACTTCACGATGTTGTTCATCCTTAAGGCTCAATGTCTTGTCGGAACTGATATATTCATACGCAAGAGATCTTTTCAATGTCTCAATGAATCTGTTCCTTTCCTGCTCGAAAGGGCAGAGAAATAATAATGTGTTTCTGTAAACCCTTGGAGACTCGCCTTTAGTTTCTATGATTTTCTTGATCATATCAATGTCTTTTTCTCTTAAAATAACTAGTTTGAGTTCCCTGTTATCCGGGATATCCCCTGGGGTTTCCGGCCAAATTACAATTTTTAAGGTTCTTCCAGAAATGCTTCTTTTCAACAGTTGCATCTCTCTTTCACGTATCTCGTCGTGACCCGTGTTTTCCATTTTAGTCAGCAGTATTCTATTTAGATTAGGTTCATTTGAGATGAAAAATTTATCTTGATGAGTCTGGAGAAAATATAAACTACCTTTAAGTTTTTCTGCAGCCTCCGCAATTACACTTGCCGGATTATCCATTGTGGTAGCATACCTTTTCAGATCGCTGATACTCAAACCTTTTTCGGTACCGCCGGAAAATGAACACATAAATATGGTCGTAGTAGTTCTAGTGCCGAGCATAAGTCCAGAATAAGATCTGCCAAGTATGTTATCAACCTTCTTCGCACCTGATTCGGGAGAGGTTATGTCAGAGGCAATTATTCCGCTAAACTCTTGACCAATGTTATTAATTAATTCTCTCTTTATTTCATCATTTGCCAGATTAAAATCTGCTATTGAAATGTAAGAACAATCTGAATTCCGTAGACTGTGAATAACAAGAGCTAATATTCGTAAAACACCCCTTGTTCTCTGGAACTTTGGATACGACCCCCATCTTTTATATAGTATATCTACCACCTCTGGAGTGAAGGGGTAGGATGCTAGAAATTCATCACGATATTCTGATTTTTCTCTTCCAGTTGGTAAAATACCCTCTTTATCGGCATACCTAATAAACTCAGATACTATCTTCTTCGCTGTTACCTCATCAACAGATGAAAAAAGCCGCTTTCTTATTACGTTTGCTATCTCATTGTCTTGAACTGGAGTGTATATTTTTTCAACGCGTCCAAATATTTTCTGCAGTTGCTGGAAGTATTTTTCTGATTCCATTCCCATATGCTCTAAATCACTGGATGGTAGAGTCGCAACCAAACACGATTTTTCAGTTATTGCGGCTGCCTCTGATAGCTCCTGAATAAAAGCCAGTGTTTGTGAGGCTAAATTAGAATCTCCTACCGAAATACCAGAGGCTTTTGTCATGAAAACTAGAAGTTCATCTATCAAAATAAGAACTGGCTGTTTGGAAATTAGAAGGTTCCTGATTTCATCTCTCCCAGGAGAAATTAAAGAATCCTGGAATTTTGAACTTCCCAGTTGCTTTGCCATTTCCCCCCAGATCGTGGTTGTATTTGCATTTAGGGTTGTGCCAACAATAACAACAGTATTTGCCATCCATTCCTTAGACTTATGAAACATTGCAATAAGGGAGTGTGTTTTGCCACCTCCAAACGGTGTCTGTATCTGAATAACTGGATCTCCACCGTTTCCTTTAAGGCGTTTCTCCACGATATTCAGTATGTTATTTAAGCCATTAGTTAAATAAGTTTTTTCAAAGAATATTTCTGGGTCTCGGTAATCATCAGGTCCTCGGGATTTTGCTGTTTCCCACAGATCTGCTGCAAAGATATCCATTGTTAAACGCCCTTCAATTATATCCTGGTGTGGTATAGCCACGGTATGAAACGGTTTCATTAGAACAACCTCGTTTGGGGGTTTGAGTTAATATCTAAATAGTTCTTACTATTAATAAGAAAACCTTCAATTAATTTTCTCTCCCTGCTGTCAAGTGGCAGAGATTCCGCTATGGCTTGAGCAACCCTAAGGAATGCCTTGTTATGAAATGAACCTGCCCCACTGATCGTTTCAATAATCCTGCTCTTTTGACCCTTATCCCAAAGAATAAGCACTCTGTGGAGTAAATCAATCATAGATTTTATGTCTGTATCGTTAATATTTTTTCTATCTTCTGGTCCAAGTACTTGAACAAACGATTTGTCCTTTTTAATTATGCCACCATTCCACTGAGACGAGAGGTCTATTCCGGCACTTTGTGATAGTTTTCTGGCTTCATCGAATGGTACTTTTGCAGAACCATACGCCCATCTCCATAGAACGTAAAATCTAGTCAGGGTGTCTATTTCACCTGAAAAACCATTGTGTAAGACTTGCTTAACCGCGTAATTTGTGACAATTTCTCTCACATTGTTCATAAGCCGCTCCGTGGTGATAATATCTCCATCATCGCTTATTACCCTTTCGTATTTGCCGAATACCTCTATAGATGAAGCAATGGCAGAAATGAGAAAATCAGCTCCAGATACACCTGCATTCCACAGTGTATCAAGTTTCTTCTGCAGGTGTTCTCTCATTTCACTTCTAATCTCATTATAGAAGCCAGATTTTTCTCTTTTCAATTTGCGCGATACAATATATATGGATGATGCCAATGCCGCAGACTCATTTGCCCTGAGTCTTTGTTTCATTTCAGTGTTTATTGGCCATGCGGCGGTGACAACCAACCCAGAGGATAATAGAGAATTTATTAATGTCTCCCAAGCAGACGTTGACTTGTGAGCATATACGATTATTGCTATGCCATCAGGTTTCAGAACCCTGTAGATTTCTTTGAATGATTTTCCAAGCATTTCTTCAAAGTACCTTTTTCCTCCTTCAAATCCACCATCAGAATTTGAATATGCCACGATTTCTTGACTTTTCGGCGTTAAAGGAGTAACAAAGAGTTCCGGATAGAGATGACCTAGCATTCTCTTATGCCACACATAAAAAAAGTCTGATAGGTAAGAATATGGCACGTTATCATAGTAAGGTGGATCGGTAAATACTGCATCAAAAAATTCATCCTTATAATTCAGTGAAGTTGCTGAGCTTTGAGACACACTAATATTTCCAAGTCTGGTGCAAATTATGTTTTCAATAACAAGCTCTATCTGAGACAATATGCTATCAAATGTATATCCGCCAGAAGAAAATGGGATCCCCTCTACGTAGTCCCATGTCATAGGAATAGCTTGTCTTCCAAAAGTGGTAGCTGTTTTTTCCCACCCACTATCCCAATGACAAATAGAAGAGTTCACATCACTCATCCTGCTAACAACAAATGCAAGATAAGTTGAGACTGCTCTAGCATATTCCTGATCATATCCTTCTTTTATCATCACATCATACGCTAGTCTGACCTTTTCAGAAAAGGTAATGAGAACAAGCTTTTGCCTTGCATTGAACAGGTCGCCCCAAGCCATCATATTATAACTCCTAACCGAAAAGGCCCTTTCTGCCCCTCTTCCCTTTCCCTCGGGAGTTGGCTCGTCAGGAACAGCGCTCATCCCCCATTCTAATGACAATTCTTTTTCTTTCATTGATAAGTATTGATTCGCCTTTTCATAAAGATTAATGTCTTCTTCATTTGCAAGTCTATAGATCTTACCTGTCTTACCTTTTGCAGTTTCTTTTTCGAGAACAACGATCAATCTCTCTCCAGATTTTCCATCTAAGAATAACTTATGCATACTATAAGAGTCAACAACGGAACCACATACTAGACAAGTAGCAATTGCCCTAGATACTGTCCCCTTTTCTGGGTCGAAAGTATCAGGGAATTGTTCAAATCCTGTTCCTACTATTTTAAAATTCTGGACCCTT
>JAKBQK010000556.1 GCA_021835265.1 Thermoplasmata archaeon | reverse complement strand
TCTAACATGAATTTAAAACAACTGACCGATACAATAATGGATGTAAATAAGAAGCTCATTGAAAAACATAGGTTAGTGACAGGCGAATTCTATGACAATTTTATAAAGCCAATTTTCGAAGGAAGAACATCATTATACTGTGGAGGATTCGACGGGCAAATTGTAATACATCCAAACGGAAATATATCCCCATGCATTGCACTTTCTGAGCCGCCTTATGCTGAACCAATAGGAGATGTTGATTCTCTTAAAACACTGTATCTATCCCCTGTTTTTTCAGATTGGATGGATCTTGTTACCAGGTATACGAAAGGCTCATGCATGGAATGTTCATATCTGAATATCTGTAGCTTGGGATGTCCGTACACCTCAATCTTGTCAGGAAAACCGGCCAGTCCAGATCCGCTTATTTGCCATCTTACCAAAAGAATAATGAAAGAAACTGGTATCTAAAATGGATAATGAAAGCCACGGTTTCTACTCGTTGTTTCTGTCATCTTCCGTTTCAACCATTGGCGATGGCATAAGAACATTAGTCATACCACTTGTGATCCTGTATGTGACAGGGTCTACTTTCCTGTTTGGATTGATTTATTCTGCAGAATTTCTGGTTTGGATTGTATCCACAGGAGTTAGTGGATATTTTATAGATAGAACAAATAGAGTGAAGGGACTCTTCTTTTCAGATTTTATTATGTTCCTCCTAATGTTTTCCGTTTCCCTGTCATATTTTTTTGCTTATACTTATTTTATGCTTTTTATTGTGGTTGCAGTAATAGGAACAAGTATAGGCGAAACTTTCTACAACCCTGCAAATTTTTCACTACTCCCAGACATAGTACACAAGGATCTTGACAAACGCAATGCACTTCTGTCTATGGGTATAAATGCATCAATGATCGGAGGATATGTAATAGCCGGACTGGGATTTTCTTCTATTTCTTGGGGTATATTACTGCTTATGGACGCAACTTCATTTCTACTTTCTGCGATAATCATATATATCGGCTTGAGGAAATACAGCAGTTTCGAAAAAATAGAAAAGATACGCTTTTGGAAAGAGACGAAAGAAACATTCGCATTCTTAAAAAGTCAAAAAATGATTTTTTACACGATTATTTTTGGATTTGCATTCAATTTCTTGACATCTGGCATGGCAATCATTATACCAACTATAGCCGTAGAAAACACATCTATAGGATCGGTTTCTCTTAGCATATTTTACATTTGTGAACTTGTTGGAATGCTTCTTGGCGGGTCCATAATAATTGGAAAGAGAAATGGGAAATTGCTAACTTATTTACTTGTCGGTTCGGTTGGAGAGGGGCTAGTCATGTCAATAATGGGTCTTTCTCTTCTCGCCGAAGGCATAATAATTGTTGTAATGGCCATAATTTTACTTATCAACGGCATTTTTTCTGAATTATTGAATATACCTTTGAGAGTATGGTACCAGAAACTTGTCCCTAGAGATAAAAGAGCTAAAGTGATAAACATAAAAGACCTGGTTCTAACAATACCGATGGTTATTGCATTTCCTTTGGTTGGATTTCTATTGGCTCACTACAATGAGTGGTTAACAATCTTTATTTTTGGTTTTTCAGCGATGATAATTTCCGTCATTGAATTTATTTTGCTCAAATCTATTTCGCTCCGCTCAGACATAGAACTTCAAAGTGATGCTTAATAACCTGAACCCCCGGGTTTTACCATCACGATACCTTATCCAGAACTTCGAGATGTGCTTGTTCGATGTGTAAGGCATGATGATCACAAATTCGATTACATCGATAACTTAGTTGTCGGGAAACACATTAGTGCTGACAGAATAAGATACATCAGCAAGGAATCAAAAAACCTTGATGAGACTGAGATAACTGGTTTAGATGATGAGGGATTATTTGGAGTATGCAAAGGATCATGAGATTGTCAATACCAAGGTATCCGTTTATTTAATTAAAAGGATAGGTAGGCATCCGATTAAATAATTAAGTGGATACAGAAATAAACATATCAACGCCCATTGAATGAAGTAAAAAGGCAAAAAATTGAGAACATATGACATTACCTTCCTTGATGGACATGTTTAAATGTGAGTAAGAAATCCTTACATAATGACTGACGATGAGTTTGAAACGGAATTCACTAAAACGAGTTCAAAGGGACAAATAGTGATCCCTTCAAAGATACGAAAGAAGCTTAATATTGGTGACGGAAGCCTGCTTGCGGTCACCGCACAAGATGACTTGATTATTTTGAAAAAAGTGAGTTCGAATATATCTTCCGAAGATATGATGACACTCAAACTTATTGAGGAAGCATGGAAGGACATCGATAAAGGAAAATACAAAGTCCGTTCAAAAGACGACTTCTTCAAAGAGTTCAGAGAATGGTAATACACATAGATGAAATCGTCTACACGTCTAAGTTCGAACACGAAGTGAAGAAGATAAAGGATAAAAGTGTGAAAGATAGGTTAGAGAAAAGCATAAGGAAAATTGTAGAGAACCCAGAAATTGGTAAGCATCTCGGTTACGTGCTGAAAGGAGAAAGAACCGTTAGAATACCACCGTTTAGGTTGATCTATACAATAAGTGAGAATAGGTTGATTTTATTGCGATTTGAGCATAGGGGTAATGTCTATGATTGATCCCTCCAGATTTGCTGAACACAAATATTCTGAACTTAAAGAAGAGATGTGTGAATCGAGTGATCGTTAAGAGATTCTCCCGCTTGGAGGTTAAATTCGTGACTTACAAACCAGCTTCGGCCACTGGACGACCATGTGGCATGTGCGCTAGCGCAAGGGCAGTAGGCGGAAGTTCCTCAGAATGGGCGTTTTTGCAGTCATATGAAGAAGTGGATGGGAATGGCAATACTAACGGGCCCATCCTAGACAACGATAAGAATAATCAGTATAACGTTCCTTTCTATTCTGCAAGTCAATTGAGCCCATGGTCAGGTAGGTACTCAGACGCACCTTTGGACAATATTCCTGTTGGTGGAAGTCTTTTAATGCATACCTCCTTTTGCGAAGTCAACTTGAACGGACAACCAACTAATGCTTCTAAATGGAACTACAAAATGCTTTGCAATGTCAAATGGGGGTTCAATAAATCAAAATTGAAACCTATTTGTATCAACCTAGTGGAACTTCAAGGCAGTATAATGAGGCAGAGGTTGGACCCGGTTTTCGTTACATTCCCGGGTATTTCTATAAGTTAAGGTTCTGCCCCATTTCCGCATTTAGACTTAGCATTAATGGTAGCCCAGCATCTTGATGGAAGCACGGAAAAGGCTTTCTGGCTTGGGCTCCATCTTTTGGACGGAGAGTAGCGGAAAATACTAGTGCCATTTGCAAGGAGGTCGATCCATTTTCATGCAGACAATCTCCTAAGGGTGTTTCATTATATTTAAGATTTCAAAGGAATCAGCCATTTTCAAAGTATCGCAATAAATATATATTATTCAAAGGATAGGTAGGTATCCGATTATTTCATTAAGTGGATACCATGTCATCGATTAAGACTTCATCAAATGAAAATCTTTTATTGGTTTGAACATTCTTTGGAATCCATAATTTATCAAGGTTCTCAGTAAAGAGATAATCCCTACGATATTTTTCTATGTTGTCGCTGTTTCTTGATTTATCCAATCTTTTATTTATTTCCTCAACGTTTTTTGGGTCAATTTCTACCCCAATATACCTTCTGGATAACTGTTTCGCCACTACTAATGTTGTTCCAGTTCCTGCGAATGGGTCAAAAGCTAAATCCCCAATATTGCTAGAAGACAATATTATCCTCAATAGGAGGGCTATGGGGGGTTGTTGCTTGTGAAATCTGTCGCCATTTCCCTGTCTTAATGCCTCGTCTCCCGCAAAATATCCCGAAGTCAATTCCCTAATATCATTCCATACATCAGTAACATACATACCGCTGGGTCTTTCGTATTTCTCCGTAATTAACCTTGGTGGATTTATCCTAAGTTTGTTAAAAATTCTTGACTTATCACCCTTTATAGCAAATGCTATTATCTGATAGTGTAATCCAAATTTATTATTCTGTGGAACTGCGGATGTTTTCTTCTTCCAAATAATTAAATTTTGATAAGTCCAACCTGTTTTTTCAAGGACATCTATTACACGACTTCCTTTTTTTTCTCTTTGCATAAAATATATTGAACCCCCATCGGACGTTCTATTATAGATTAGTTTGCGATTGTCGTATGTTTATTTTCATCGTTTCGAATCATAGAATAAGTCACGATTAAGGAGATTAAAAGAGTTATAACCAGCACAACCAGAAGAAGAAGCGATGAAATTTGATACATATACCCTCCAACCAGTATTAATAACGAGCTTGAAATCAACACGCCTATTGAAAACGCAGAGGAGTTTGAAATTTCATGGTTTTCATTTGCGTCGTAGATGGAGAAGTAAAAGTTATGGTTTAACCCTCCAACTCCTATGAGAAACAGTGCTATTAATATAGTATACCAATAAGAGAAGAGGAATAATAATCCCGATAAAAGAAGAAAAAATTGAATGAGGAGAACAAATTTCTTATTACGCTCAAATTTTGTGGATACAAAACGTCCAATAAATATGGCCCCAAGATATCTAAATAACAGAAATAATGGTATAAAATAAACAAATATTCCATTATCATAAAGATAGAGAGGTAATAACGGTACAAGGATGAAAGTAAGTTGAGACATGGTACCGTATCCCAGTGCCCTGAGTATGGATTTCATCCCAATGGAAATGGATTTTTCGGTGGTAGTATACTCTTTCAGGAATAGAAGTGGAAGAGATGAAGCCACAACAATCAAGGAGGACACTATCAATATTAACCTTAGATTGTCGTTTAAAAGGAGTCCTATAAATGTTAGTATACCTCCGATTAAATATCCAATTCTAATACCGATTGATACTAAATTTATAAGATTTTTTGTGAAAAAGTCTCCTTTTGATATCTTATTCACTATTGTTGCAATTGGTGCCCATCCTGATCCACCTACAATGAAAAGAACATATCCAACCCATATTACCGGTAACTCACTGAATGCTGCACTCAAAAAAATTCCAAATCCTGGAAGGATATAGAACAATACTGCGGTGAATTTAAGACCAATACGACCAACAATTCTCGGATTAAAAAATATAATCAGCGCTTCTATAAGAAGTGACGAGGCATAAATTTCTGAATATATAATAGTGTTAAACCCTTCGTTTACTAATAATATTAAGAAAAACGAAGTGAAAATGAAATACCCCAATCCGTTAATAAGATTTGATGAAAAAATTAAACGACTGTCTTTAGGCAATTTGGCACCCAATTTTCAACTATTTTCTTGCAACTACATTTAGAACACGCCCTCTTAAAGGGTTGGGGACTTTTGAATTAAAATCGCCGTATATTGTTACCTGTTCAAAGCCAGCATCTTCTAGGAGTATTCTAATTTCATTTGCGGTATATCCTTGTAAAATATCTCTGTGTGTAATCATCTTCGTATTCCCATTTTCGTTGATGAAAACGACCGCATAACTATCCATTTTGAGATTAACCGGATTGACTCGAAGGGTCATGTTAACATAAAGGTCGGTATCACCAACCTTCCTTAACGTGGTTCTTGTGTCGTTGAGAGTCAATGCCTGTGTTATGGGGTTAATGGTATCAAAATTAAAAATGCCACCACTACGCAACGAATTATATACATTACCTAATAGTTTTCTCATAGCTTTCAGATTATTCCCAATGAGATTAATACTGTTGTAGAACATCGTTACAGCATCAAATTTCTCATGATAATCCATATCAACTGCGTCCTCATTCTTAAAGGTCACATTTAGCTCTCTTGAATTTACTTTGTCCTTAGCATATTTAATTGCTTTTTCACTAACATCTGTCCCTGTTACCAAATATCCTCTTTTTGCCAATTCAATAGTTGGTTCACCACTGCCACAGGCAAGGTCAAGAATAGTTCTAACTTGTATTTTCTCATCCTTAATTATTTCATCCAAAAAATTACAAAATCTTAAAGCTAATGCACTATCGTTATAGTAATTCATTAGGTCATATATTTTGACATATTCTTCGTAAAGAGATTTTCCTTCCTTTATTCCAATGTTATTGATACTTTCAGTCATTGTTTTACCTCCTTTTTATATAAAAAGAATAAATAATATTTATATATTAATATTTCACTCAATTAGAAGATTTTCTTCTCTGAGTTCTCCAAGATTTAAGAAATACTCTTCCTCGGCTAAGTATCCAGGAATGGGTTCCAATCTCTCACCTCCAGTAATATACATTCAATTATTATATTTAGCAATTGTGTGATTAATGT
>JAKBQK010000346.1 GCA_021835265.1 Thermoplasmata archaeon | reverse complement strand
TCTTTTGACACACCTTTCATCCTTAGATTTAGTGCCAGATTATTGTAAACGGTCATATGTGGATACAGTGCCTGATTCTGGAACACCATTGCAACATTTCTTTCAGAAGGGTGAATATCATTCATTATCTCTCCATTTATCACCACATCTCCAGAATCCTGAATGATAAGGCCAGCAATTATCCTCAGGATGGTACTCTTTCCGCCTCCCGAAGGACCCAAAATAGCCACAAATTCTCCATCTTCTATGTGCAAGTCAAAATCTTTTAGTGCAACGGTTGACCCGTATGCCATGTTTAGTTTTTTCAATTCTATTGCCATTGTTATTACCCCTTTACTCCTGTGAGCGCAAAGCCCTCTACGAAATATCTCTCAAATAGGATATAGATTACCAGTGTTGGTATCAGTGTTAGGAATACAACCATCATCATTTCATTCCAGTATATCTGTGTACCATTCACACCCTTGAAGAAATTCAGAACCAGTGGCAGTGTGAAGAGCTTCTGGGAATGAACTTCCATTAAAGGCCAGAGAAAGTTGTTCCATGTTCCGATAAAAGTGTAGATCGTAGCTGCAGCAAATGCAGGTTTTGCCATGGGTGCTGATATCTTGTAGAATATCTGGAATGGCGATAAACCATCCAGTTTAGCTGCGTTTTCAACATCTTTCGGAATTGTCATGAAATACTGCCTAAATATGAAAACGTTGAGTCCAGAAACGATTTCCGGAAGTATGAGTCCCTGATATGTGCTGATCCATCCCAGATCCAGCATGAATATGTACGAGGCTATGGATATGACTGGAAATGGTATCATCAATGTTGCAAGTACAGCATAGAATAGAAGATCCCTCCCCTTGAAATGAAGCCTGGCAAATGCATATCCAGCCGCAGATCCTACAAGGACGCTTCCTGTAACCACAACAGCTGCTACAAATACGCTGTTGAAATACCATAATGGAAATGAACCAAAGCTTACAACTGACCTGAAATTTGCGACCAGGTTTCCAACACTTGTCAAACTGAAGGGATTAAGATCGGGTGGGAAATGTGCAAATATACTGCTTCTAAACATTTTCAGGAACATCCAGTAAAATGGAAGCATATATATTATTACAAGCAGGATGCTTAGGATATAGATCACTGCCTTTTTTGCTGGTCCTATGGACAGCAACATTTCGTATACGTCCTTCTTCCTGTTTTTTCCCATAGATCTGGTTTTTGAATTCCCTGTTTTGTTTCTGAACATTATGTCCACCTCGTATCTTTAAGATATCTTCTCTGCATGAGCGTGATGAACAGGATTGCAAAGAAAAGTATGAAAGAGGCAGCAGCAGATAGACCAACCTCCCCAAAGTAGATGAATGTCCTATTATAAATAAACATCAGTGGAACATAGGTTGAATGGGAAGGCCCACCATCAGTTATAACGTAGATCTGATCAAACAATTGCATAGAACCAATTATTCCAAGTATTACGACGATAAAAGTCGTGAAATTAAGCATCGGTGCATAGATATATCTGAATCTGTGCCAGCCAGACTTCACACCATCTAAACTTGCTGCCTCCAGTACACTTCTTGGTATTGTCTGTAGCCCGGCAAGATAAATTATCATAAAATATGGGGTTGTTGAGAAGATATTAAGTGCCATAATTGCAGGAAACGCATATGTTGTGCTGAAGAAGAAATTTATTGGTTTAACTCCGAAAAATGATATGAAATAATTTATGAGACCCTGGTCTGAGAATACCCAGATAAATATGATTGACAAAGCGACTGAAGATACGATCGCAGGAATAAATACAAAAGCCCTTGATATTCTTGATACCATCATTTTATGATTGAAAAGTATGGCAAACATAAAGGCCAGGATGGTCTGTATTGTGACAACTACAACTGTATAATAAAGTACATCCAGAATTGCCTTAGCAAATAGTCCGCTGTGGAGCACTGTATCATAGTTGGCCAGTCCCACAAAGAAAACTATGTGACCAAAAGGATTGTAATGAAAAAGACTTATTGCAAAGGAATACACAGCTGGAAAGAAAGTAAACACTATGATAAGCATCATAAGTGGTGCTACCAGCAGATAGCCATACCGTGCCTCCAGCTTTAGATCTATCTTTTTTTTCTTATTTTTTAATGAGCTATTATTCATGATTATATCATCGCCTTAAAATGTCTAAATGTAAATAAAATGTTTTAAAAAATTATAGGGTTGATGTACCAGCCAATGAAGCATTGGTCACATCAAGCATCTCAGTAAGAGCCTTATTTAGTGAAAGTGATCCTGCGAACAGGCTTGCATAAACATTATGCACATCAAGCTCTGTAGCCTCAAAGTTTGTGGTGTTGTAATTCCATCCGTAGGCGTAAGGGAACTGCTTTCCAACAAATGACTGAATTGGGAAGTGTGAGCTATACCAGGAACTATCAAGTATTGCAGTTCTTGATGGTAGAGCAAGCCCTTCAGACACCCACTGTTTTTCACCAACTGGTCCAGTGAAGAATTCTACAAACTGATCTGCAATCCATTTTTGTGTTCCTACCAGAGCGCTGTTTACACCTAGACCCACATTGAACATCATTGTAGCATGGATGCCTGTTGGTCCTGCAGGCATATAATAGTAACCCACATCTGACATCTTGCCTACAAAATAAGCACCGCTTGCATTAAGTACTGGTACAGTCCATGTTCCACTTACTATCATTGCAATATTTCCAGCTGCGAAGTCTCCTCCATTCCATCCAGCGCTGAAATTAGAGTTTAATTTCGCAAGACCACTTGAATAAAGATCATACCAGTATGAGAATCCTTCCTTGAACGCTGTAGTATTATTTACGGCTCCGTTACCTTTTTCATTTATCCAGTCTCCTCCAGCTTCATGCATGAATGCAAGTGCTCTTGCAACCTGTGGTCCGATGACCATCGGAGTAACATCCTTTATACCGAGGGATGAAGAAGCCATGGACTCATTTGCCTTCAGCATTTCAAGTGTTTGTTTCATTGTAGTCCAGTTCCATGTCCCATTTCCTGGATATTGAACATGTTCGGCACTGAATATTGCCTTGTTAAAGAAAACCGCCAATGGGCTCCAGTCTTTTGGTGCTGCGTATAAACCATTCTTGTAGGTAAAAGTCTTCAGGATTGATGGTGCAAAACCACTGAGGTTGTAGGAAGTGTTGGCAGTAAGTACTGGTTTTAGATTCTGTAAATAGCCCTCAGAAGCAAACTCCGGAAGTGCACTGTTTTCCATATAGAAAACACCCGGGGCACTGTTTGTTGCAAATTCAGTACCAAGGGTTGGATAGAAATCATTCAGTGATTCAAAGGTTACAGAAACATTTGAATGCTCACTGTTGAAAGTATTTACCATATTCTGATCAAATGTGTATTCCTCACCGCTGGAGACTGCAGCCGCGAAAATAATGGACTGCTTACTGGACTTTGCCGGATGATAGACTTCAAAATAAATGCCCAATCCAGCCACTATTACTATGATTACAATAACGATTGAATAAATCGCTTTCTTGTTCATTAAAACATCACTGAATATACTAATGAACATTAGTATATAAATTTTATTTTACACAAATAACTGTATAAATAGTATAATGATGAATTAAGTTATTATCCGAATATCTACCGTCATAATCATATTGGACACTTAAGATGTGAGGAGAATGCTTTTTAAACTCACTTACTATGTATTGATATGAAGACGGATATTGCCTTTATACATCCTCCTAGCATTTACGACTTTAGAAAGAGGAATTTGAAAGCTGGGCCGATTAGTGATGTTGTACCGTCAACACCAGTTTTTGAGATGTATCCCATGGGATTTCTCAGCATGCTGTCTTACCTTGTTCCCAGAGGATATAATGCAAGAATAAGCAATGTAGCATCCATGATGGTAATGTCAGATAAATTCGACCCTGTGAAATATTTGAAATCTCTGGACACGGAAATTTATGGAATTGATCTCCACTGGTTACCGCATGTTCATGGCGCAATAAGTATCGCCAGAATAATAAAAGAATTTAATCCTAACGCAAGGGTATTGCTTGGAGGGTTTTCCGCTAGCTACTTCTCAGATGCTATAATGAAAACGTATCCAGAGATTGATTATGTGCTGAAGGGAGATTTTCAGGAATACAGTACGATGAAGCTGATTGATTCCATTGAGAAGAATATTGATCTGGGTACAGTTCCAAATCTTGTTTACAGAGATGAAATGAGACATATGAAACACAATCCGAATTCAAAGGAGAATACTGTTGACAATGTTTTCCTTAATTATAAAGTGTTAATGAGGAATGCAATTAAATATCACGATGTTAAGGGCCATCTGCCATATGCAGACTGGATAAACAATCCAGAATCAGTTACCATAATTGAACATGGATGCCAGTTTAACTGTGCTTTCTGTGGAGGTTCTAATTTCTCTTACCGAAACAATTTCTTTCCTGTATCACCAGTATACAGGAATCCTAGGACTATTGCAAAGGAAATAGAACTGGCAAGAGAGATACTGGGTGCGCCCATATTTGTGGCAGGGGACATTAACCTTGCTGGTGAAAAATTTTATGGAAACCTTTTCAGAGAGATAAAGGAACTTAAGGCTGACATTCCTATTCTTACTGAGTATTTCAAGCCACCCCAGAAAGATTATCTTAACGAGCTTTCCAGATCCTCTGGTGAATTCTCAGTGGAAATATCACCAGAGAGCTCAAGCGAAAATATTAGAAGAATAAATGGGAGAGAATATTCAAATGAATCACTGGAAAAAAGTATTGCAGATGCTAAGGAGGCAGGATGTAAAAAGTTTGACGTATATTTTACCTTAGGCATAAGCGGTCAGGGGGAGAAGGAACTGGAAGATGATATAGAATACGCCACAAAGCTAATGAGTCATGAAAAAGGAAGTGACATGAAGGTTTATTCTTTTATTTCGCCACTTACACCATTCATAGATCCTGGTTCACTAATATATGAGAAACCTGAAAAGTATGGATTCCATATAACGGCAAGAACCATAGAAGAATACTACAACCTGCTGGATAAGGGGAAGTCATGGGTAGATTTCCTGAATTATTATAACGACTGGATGAGTGCAAAAGATATTGAAAGACTTACATATCAATCAGAAATCGAGATGATTACTGCAAGGAGAGATGTGGGGCTCATAGATTCAGAATCAGCTGAGAATATTATTAACAATATAAACAGGTACATTGATGGAAAGGATTACCAGAAAGATTACAGGAAGAACAGTCACCTTTCATACCTTAATAAGGATATAGAATGGTCAAAGAAACATAATATAACAAGAAGTTCACTGATGGTCTACTGGTATAAGGAACTATTAGGCCTCGAGAAAGATCTTGGAAGGTTGTAAAATGCCATAGTATTTTCATACTTTACATCAAGAATCAATTTTTGATTTATCAGACTGTAAGAAATGAATATTAATTGAATAATTGACTATTTCCATTGTAGTTGCCAGATGATCTGAAGAGAATGATGTCTCTAGAAATGTAGAAATTTCCCATATTATGTAAAGGACATGATTTTTCACCTTATATGTTATGTTAAGAGTTTATTTGTATAGAGAAAATATGATAATTGGAGTTAATTAAAATTCCAGAAATTAAAAAAGGTGAAAAAAATGACAGCACCATTTGTAGATCCTCTGGCAATCATGTTGATTGGTTTGGCCATGGGAACAGGAATTGGAGCCTTCTACTTCTTTTACGCAGCAAGAGGGCAGAAGGATCAGATAGCCAGTTTGGTTTACCCTGCCATAGGTATAGGATTGTTTGATTTCATGAGCGGTTTTTACATGTCTTTTGCATGGCCAATGAAAACTTTTGGGGTACCGTATAACATGCTATTTGGTGATCCGTTGCTTATGTTCGGTTTACTACTGATTATTGGAGCAGTAATGATTTATAAGAATGTAAAACTTGGGATTATGCCATTACTTAGTGTACTGCTTGGTATTTATGTACTGGATGGAGCATACAGTATTTCTGCACTGAAACTTGAAACTGGACAGAATTATATAACAGCAATGGGTTTATACATCTTCGATGCAATAGGTGCAATACTTGTTCCTATAGCATACTTCAAACCTGAGGAAGGAAAGAGCGGAGCTGTAAAAGACATGTATTACGTTGAGTGGATAATACTTGGAATCGGTACAATATTTGCACTTGTAATCGGCTATCTGGCATTATATGGGCATCTGAGCAGCCCACCATAATGCATTATTTTTGATTAAAAAATACTAATATAATTTTTATATACAGATCAAAGTCGGAGATTGAGATTTTAGAAGTAATTTTGGATTTTACCATATTTAGTGCGGTTATCT
>JAKBQK010000337.1 GCA_021835265.1 Thermoplasmata archaeon | reverse complement strand
TGGTTCATTTCCTTATTACAACAGAAACAAAAGGAGTGTTGTCATAAACACAAAAGTTCCAGATGGTAGAGAAGCACTTAAAAGATTGATAGACAGCTCTGACATAGTAATAGACAACTTCAGCAGTGATTTTCTTAAGGGTCTAGGACTTGATTATGAAAATCTTAAGAAATCAAATCCAGGGTTGATTTATGTATCAATAAGAGGGTATGGAAAGGGAAAAAAGGAGGGAAGGAGGTCCCTTGACTACCCAATAGAGATAGATTCCGGGATTGCCTATATGAATGGTTTAAAGGACAGGCCAATGAGAGTTGGTGCTTCACTGGTAGATATGTTTTCAGCTTCAATGGCAGTAATTGGAATTTATGATGCAATTCTTGAGAGGGAAAGAAGTGGAAAGGGTAAGAGCGTAGACTCTTCATTATTTTCAAATGCAATGTTTATGATAGGACAGCACATATCCACATATCAGATTAATCAGAGGGAATTATTACCAATAAACGAGGCCGGTTTCGCATGGGGTATCTATGATTTCTTCCCTACTTCAGATAACATGAAGATATTCATTGCAGTTACAACTGATGAGCAATGGAAGAAATTTTGCAATGTATTCGGAATAGGAGAAGATATTTCTAACAGATATGCTACTAACAGGGACAGATATGAAAACAGGAAAACACTGATTCCATATCTTTCCGGAACAATTTCAAACTACGCTTCCAAAGAACTTTCCGACTTGCTGGACAGGCATCAGATAGTTTATTCATTCCTTAGAAAGCCGTGGGATCTTTTAGATGATGAGGATGCTTTAAAGGGTATGAATAGTGTTACATTCAGGGATAGGAAAATTTTTCTACCAGCAGTGCCAGTTTCGTCAAATAGGAAAGAACGTGTGCCTGAACTTGGTGAGGATACAGTTGACATACTTTCCAGTCTCGGATTTAGCACTGAGGAAATCACTAAAATTTCAGAAAAGTAACATAGAGATCATTTCAATATTTGGTTTCTCCTTATTCATAAAATGCAATGTAAAAACGTTGACCTTTAAAATACTCATTCTATAATTTTTCTCGCGTAATTAACCATCCCTCCCGAATTAAGTATTTCATTCAGAATTCCTTTAGGTGAATCGAATAGCAAAATACCCTGATCACCTTCTATTTTGCAATGTTAGAAATCAATATTCCCTTTTTCTCCGTTTGAAAATGGAATATTACCTTTATATATTCCAGGGTACAGTCCAACATTGATTAAGTTCCTGAAAAACAATCTTGAAAAACTTCTGACAAATACTACTTGAATCCTACTAGTCTTTAGAAGAACCGGCTCCTGTTCCCTCGAGAAACCAGTACAAAATTTTCTCCAGCTACTATTATATCTCCCTTTGTACTTTTGTTAAAAAACCATTTACTATTGACTTAGGAAAGTATTCAAACTATTTCAATATTGGCAGATGCAAGTATTCCCTGGAGAAATATTGCAGGATTCAATGTTATCTCCTAATAAAAAACAGATTCCAATTTATTCACCTGGCACATGTATATATCCTTCAACTGCGCTTCATCTGCAACGTGTGTTCTATGCCTTCTCCAAATGGAATGGTTTCCCATCCTTCAAATTCTGAAGTTTCATTCATAATTTTTATGTTATTAGAGCTTTCAATATCCTTCGGAGGAAATATATGATCATTTACAACAATTACCCTTCCCTTATACCTTGTTTTTCCTCCTGATATATCCCTGAGAGCTTTAATCGAGGAAGGGCCAAGAACGTCATGCATGTAGACCAGATCCGGAACTGCCCATACATATTCTCCAGAGTGGGCATCCAACCCTGACTTTTCCGAAAAAATCTTTTCTGCTGCGGTTTTTTGAGTCCTCACGACCAAAAAATGCATTCATACTATTAATATGCAGTGGGCACCTTCAAAAGATTTAAGTTGATCCACTTCATGCATAGCGCATTGTATTATTTAGAAATGGGAGTCGGAGGTAAATGCAGCATAGCAAATGCCAGTGGTTATAGTCCAGACTCAATTCTGATTCAGAATGCAAGAATTATAAAAGGAAACCTGAACCACGTTATTTTGACAGTCGCCAAAAGAGAAAGTGATCAGGTATTAGAAGTGTTAAAGGGTGATTTCAGGAGTTATGAAACATCAACATTAAAGGGAAACATGTTTGTTGATTCATATAAGATAGGGCATGGAATGTTAAAGGCAGTGATGAATCAGGATGTTTTTATGCTCTTCCCTATAATTGCAAGAAATGGAATAGAGAATTTCCGTCTAGTATCAAGATTCAGGGCAGATCTTGAGAATATAGTTGATAAAGTTGGAAGAGAAAATGTTGTGGAAAGGCAGATTATCGACAGGGTATCCATATCCGATATAATCTCTGGAAATATTCTGCACAGTGCCTCCCCGTCATTGTATGGTTTGACAGACAGGGAAATTGAAACCCTGAAGGTTGCCATTAATTCGGGCTATTATGAATGGCCCAGAAAAAATGGGCTGGAAGAGATTTCTTTAGACAATGGAGCATCAAAGGTTACCACACTATATCACATAAGAAATGCTGAGAAAAAGATTATGGAAACTTTATTCAGGAAAAATGCAAGGTAGTTGCCAAAAAAGTAAATTAGGTAACAAAAGTAAAACAAAACGATAATGTTTATTCTCATTTTTTGATTCCTTATATATGAATATCAAAAGCAAATCTATTGAAGCTGAAATGAGTGGTAATTACACAATAGATGGTGCAGGTGTCAGGCTTCTGAGAGTTTTTGGCGGGCCTTCTACATTTGAATACACCGACCCATTTCTTCTGCTTGATTATTTCGGCTCATCTGAACCATCGGAGTACGAAAAGGGATTTCCATGGCATCCTCACAGAGGAATTGAGACCATCACATACCAGGTAAAGGGTAAAACGGATCATGAGGATAGCAACGGGAATAAGGGCACCATCTATCCAGGTGATGTACAGGATATGAGTGCTGGTAGTGGTATATTTCACCAGGAAATGCCAGCATCATTAAATATGAAAGGGAGTAACGATAAAAACTTTGACCGGACAGTTCTGGGGTTGCAGTTATGGGTGAACACCCCAGCAGAAAGAAAGATGAAAACACCAGAATATGCATATTACAAATCATCTGATATACCTCAGTACAAAACGGATAACGGATCGATTGTAAAGGTATTTGCCGGGGAATTTGGAGACGCCAACGGACCATACAGATCTCCATACGATCTCAGTCTTCATTATTATCATATAAAGATAAAGGAAGGGGACAGCATCGAACTGAGTAACCTCGAAAGAAAGAGGGCCATTATGTTCAACTTTTCCGGTAATGTGAGGATAAATGGAGAAACAGAGATGACAGAAAGAAAAGCTTTCATATTTTCGAGGAACGGAGACTACATAGAAATTAAGGGAAGGGAAAGGGAAAGCGATATAATGTTTATAGCAGGAAATCCCACCGATGAACATATTGAGTGGTATGGCCCTGTGGTCATGAATACAAGGGAACAGTTGAACGAAGCACTTAAAGATCTGAGAAATGGCACATTTGTCAGAGAAAAGGAACCTGTCTTCAACTGATTTTCGTTAAATACAGATACAGAGACTATATGTACTAAATAGTCGTACCACTAACTTATTAGTATTACTCAGTAATATACTATAGTATTAAATGCGAATAGAATTCCTCATTTTTATTACCATCACGGCGGTTTCATCCGTACTCTCCGTTACATATTACCTTTTAAATTCATATCTTTCAAGAAAGAGGAATACACCTAACGAAAAATCCGAGGGATTAACACCGCAGGATGCAACTATTGTTATAACTGTGTTCAACGAATCAGTGGAGCATCTGAAAAGGGCCATAGCTTCAGTCAGAGATCAGGTCAGTGAAATAATAGTAGTAGGGGATGGTGTTGAGCAACCATACCTTTCCATGTGCAGGGATGAAGGTGTTACCTTTCTATCCACTGGAATACATTCAGGAAAAAGAAAAGCAATGGCTCTTGGAGTTTCAAAAGTAAAGACGAAAGTGGTAGTGTTCATGGATGGGGATATGATCCCTGAATCTGATGCCATCGGAAATATCATGAAAGAATACTCGCCCAGAGTAGGAGGTGTTGGCGGTAATATAACATTTGACACCATGGATGGTAAGTTTGTATCCTATGCCTCTCAATTCATAGAGAGATCAAAGGAAATCATCCAGAGATCAATGAAGCATTTCGGAAGTGTAATGCTGATAGATGGTGGCTTCGGATCTTACAGGATGGATGTAGTTGGAAAATACATAACATCACCAGAATTTTATGATTTCAAGATTCAGGGAAACATTCCGTATTATGGAGGTGGTGACGATGCAGACCTTACATCACACATAATCGGTAAGGGCTATGTCGCTACAAAATCCTTTGAAGCAAGGGTAACAACCCTCCCCAAGGACAGCATAAAAAGTTATATGAAACAGAACATAAGATGGTCGAGGACTGGATGGAGAACATTCTTCAAGAGTCTAAGAAACGGCTCTCTGAAAAAAGCAAATAAATTCTATAAGTTTGAGCAGATATTCACATACACCCTTCCAATTGTATTTCTTGTAGTTATTCTCCTAAAGGGACTTATCTTTATTGAAGTGTTACATTTCAGGGGATTCATACCCGCTATATTCAGCATGATTGGATTTCATTTTCATGGTCATATTTCTAATTTAGACATATTATACAGGTTAAGTACCACTTCATCAGCTGTGGCTTCCATGGTTTTCGCAGGTTCTGTTGCAACCAGAACCTTAAAGAACAGGCTCAAAACACTTGCTTACGGTTCAATAGGAGCTGGAATACTCTTCATTGCCACAATATATGCTCTTTTTACTTACAATAAGGCCTGATCATAATTAAATAAAGATCTGACATATGCATTTCAATGCTAACTCTGGGAATTGAGGGCACAGCTCATACTACAAGCGCATCCATACTGGATGAGAAACAAATATACTCCATGGTATCCAGAACATATAAACCGGAAAAGGGTGGAATAAATCCCCGAGAAGCTGCAAATTTTCATTTTGAAAATGTTGTTGATGTAATTCATACTGCAATCAAGGAATCTGGATTCTCGGAAAATGACATAGAAATGGTGGGATTTTCAAAAGGTCCAGGTCTCCCTCCATCGCTGAAAATAACAGCAGTTGCTGCCAGGGCTATGGCGTTAAAGCTCCATATACCAATTGTAGGGGTAAATCACCCTCTTGGGCACATAGAAATCGGAAGGAGGGAAACTGGTGCAAATGACCCAGTAATGCTATATGTTTCAGGGGGTAATACGCAGATAATAGCACACAAGAACGGTAGATACAGGGTATTTGGTGAAACACTTGACATCGGAATTGGAAATATGCTGGACAAAATAGCCAGAGATATGGGATTTCCATTTCCGGGTGGGCCTGAAATTGAAAGAATGGCACTTAATGGATCAAGACTACTTGATCTTCCATATTCAGTCAATGGAATGGACTGCTCATTTTCTGGCATATACACGGCGGCAAAAAATTTACTAACAAAGGGGGAGAGCGAAAATGATGTCTCATTCAGCATTCAGGAAATATCGTTCTCCATGCTTGTAGAAACTCTTGAGAGAGCGTTATATACCTCGGGAAAAAATGAAATACTCCTGGCAGGTGGGGTTGCAAGAAACAGCAGATTGAAGGAAATGATTTCAAGAATGGCAGACGATCTTGAGATCAGGGTTTTTGAAACACCGGAAAAATACTGTATGGATAATGGTGCGATGATAGGACAGGCTGCAATTCTCACATATAACAATTTTGGGTCACAGAAGATTGAAGATACCGCAATTGACCAGATGTATAGAATTGATGAAGTTAACACTCCATGGGTTTCGGAGATGAATATTATATATAGCAACAGGGGGGCAGAATCTGTTATAACTGAGGGAAAATTCCATGACTATGATTCAATAGTAAAGGAAAGGATAAGAAAGTCTTACAGGAATGTAGAACTGGATCTAAAATTGAGAAATAAAAGAATGAAAAATGAAATAGTAATGCTCCACAGAATGATGGAAGCAGGCATAAATGTACCTGCTGTATTTTCAATTAATGAAGACAGAGTAAGTTTTGAGATGGAAAAAATACAGGGAACTCAGGCGTCAAACATTGAAAAAATGGATAAGAAACTGTTGGAAGAGATAGCAGAATCTGTTTCAAAGCTCCACGAAAGGGATATAATTCATGGAGATCTGACATTGAACAATATGATCATACATGATAACACACTTTACATTCTTGACCCAAGCATGGGAAAAATATCAAAAACAGTTACAGATCCAGTTCTACAT
>JAKBQK010000398.1 GCA_021835265.1 Thermoplasmata archaeon | reverse complement strand
TTTCACATAGCAAAAAAGATGAACAACAAAATGATTTTTTCCGAAAAGTCTTCTCTACTACAAGAGTGAAGGGAGTTATAGAAGAATTCGAACAAATTGACAAGATAATAAATTCCGAAAAAATCAAGCAAGATATCAGTTTATCAAGTGCAATTTTTGTTTCTCTTGGTCCTAATACAGACAACATTTTACACACGAGAGATTGGATTTTATGGGAGAGTGGCGCGGCGGCAAATAGGGGTATCTGGGTTTTTGAACCAATACAATATTTAGGTAAGATCAATGTCGCAATTCCGCATTTAAGTCATTATGTCATTTATGATACTACAGATCCATGGATGAAGTATATTCGAAATATAGTTAATTCATACGACGATTATCCGATCCTGCTTCTTACTCTGTTAGGCAGCGCTTTAGGCGCACTTGCTGGAGGAAACCTTGAAGGAATGGCTATTGGAGCAATTGGCGTACCGATTCTTTTTCTAACCAATAGAACTCGACCAAGTGGGAAAAAAATTAAATGCAGCAACTGCTCATCCATCTATGAAGTTCATATTCCATCTGGGCTAAACTTTTACAGGTGCCCTATTTGCAATGCTTCTTGGAAAATCGAACTTGGTATTCTTCCAACACAAGGGTTCAACTTTTCAACAGGATAAAAATTTAATTGTTTCTCATTTGAACAACAAAAGAAATAGAAAAGGAGTATCTGGATGCAAAAAACTAAAGTTTTTATAAGTTCAACCTGTTCAGATCTACAGCAAATAAGAAGAGATCTTGAGGAGTTTATAAGAGGTCTTGGACATGAGCCCGTTATGAGCGACTCCAAGGATGCATCCATTCCAAGAGGATTTGATAAGATTGATGCATGCAAATATCTTGTGGGAACATCCGACATCTTTGTTTTAATTATTGGGAGAAGATATGGAAATATAGAACCAGAAACGGAAAAATCAATCACAAACCTGGAATACGAAACTGCTCTAGAAATGGGAAAACCTATTTATGCTTTTGTGGAAGAAAAAACTTGGCAGTTAAGGACGACATATCAAACTCTTAAAAAAATGATTACAGCAGGGGAATTTTCTGAAGAAAAACTTCAAGCCCCCTTTAAAGAAGTAGAAGACAACAGGGTGTTTGATTTTATTGAACAAGTCAGCAATTCCAAGAAAGATAATTGGATAAAGGAATTCAAACAGGCTTCAGATATAATCAATTTTTTAAAAGAAAATTGGAGTTCTGAATTCCATACCTTACTGGAGCAGAGAAAAGCTGGGAAATTATACCCTCTTAATTACGTGAATGCTCCTTCCTTAAAGATGAGCTGGATGATTGGAAGCCAAGAATTCGAAACCTTGTCAGTCCCGGCACTTCCTGAAATTAATAAAGAAGAGATTCTGATGAAGTTCAATCAGCTCAAACCACCGGATCAAGATATTTCTATTGTGCAAGAGAGATTGAGAGAAATCGTGGAACTTCTAAGGATTAAAAATTGGAAACAGCTGGAACTGCCAGAAGCAGTTGAAAATGCGGAAGATGTTTTCCATCGCCTGCTTCAATTTACAAAATGGATTGACTCATTAATACAGGAAATAAGCGCTGAGAATGGATTCCAAAAATTTAAAATGATTTATGAACTGGATAAAAGAGTATTAAAACCCAACTTCATGGTAAAAAATGAAGGAACAACTCCTGCCATGGATGTTCTCATTAAATTAGAACGGCAGGAGAAGATACTATTTTTAGACAAAACAATAATCAACCAAATAAAATTTAATATTCCTGCAACTCAACCTGAGGGAGTTAGAACCTTGATTGAGTTGGCAAAAAATTTTAGTTATTATAAAAACAAACCAATTGATGTGTTCAAAAATTTTGGTAACGACTTAAGTAACTTTTTCAAAATATTAACCAACGTGACAACACCAACCCAGCAGATTACTTCACTTCCATCAAATTTCAATCTTATTCAACACTTAAAGGAAATTAAGCTCACACCCGAATACTCAATCAAAATTAATCTTCAAAAAGTAAAACATCACATAAACAAAATTGTTAACAATGATGAGATTTTTCTTGTCAATTTTCTTGCAAAGGAAGAAACCGCTGAAATTCCATATATTTGTTACGCAGATAATTTGCCTTCCCCATCAAAAGGTGTGTTAAAACTTGAAGGTAATGGAGACAAATCACACAATTATGAGGGGGTATTATCTTAATGAACAGTGAAGAATTTGAATCACTTCTTGAAGGTGGCGCTGAAACCCAAGGGATAGACTTCAAACAAGGTTGTAAATGGAATGAAGAACAATTCGTGAAGGACATTCTTGCCATGTCTAACATTCAGAATGGGGGGTACATTGTTATAGGTGTTAGAGAAAGTGAAAATGGCGGATTCGAATATGAGGGGATCAGTGGCGAACAAAAAAGCACTTATCAGATAGACATAATGCGGGATCAAGTTTCCAAATATGCCGATCCAAAAGTAACATTCGAAGTTGAATTCACACAAGATAAACAGGACAGGGAGTACGTAGTAATACACGTAATTGAGTTTGATGAAATCCCTGTTGTTTGCAAAAGAGATGGCAAAGATGTAAAACAAGGGGTATTATATTATCGCAATACCAATAGAAGGGTAGAAAGTGCCCCAGTTTCAAATGCATACGACCTGCAAAACATTATCCGTAGAGCTGCGGTAAAGGTGATGCAAAATATGACTAATATCGGATTCACTGTCCCCACAAGTGTTTCCAAAAAATTAGCAGAAGAACTGAGCGATCTATCCAAAATACCACTTTTAGATACTATAAAATCACGTGGTTATTGGTTAGCGAATTTTAAACCTGCCATTTATGACAGCAAAAAAATAAAATCAATTGCTGAGTGTAAATCAATTATTATAAATAATGTTGTGCAAAAATTAGGGTGGAGATTCCCATATATTCTGATGCAAAGAGGAAAAAATGGAGGGTTAACACCAGGAAACAATTTTTTTCAAGGCTGGATAAATACAGGCATGCATAAAGAATTCTGGAGACTGTATCAAAGCGGCCAATTTGTAATCTACAAAGCCCTCCAAGAAGATTGGTACAAAGAAGATGATTGGGGAGGACGTATCATTGGGGGAGCTCTTCCACCCCCAGAACCAATGTCTTCTTTAGATGTTTTTAACACAACTTATCAGGTTGCAGGATTTTTTATTTTTCTATCCAGACTTGTCCAACAGGGTTTGTACGATGATGGAGTAGTTGTTGATATTAGTCTTAATAATACAAAAGGTAGAGAATTGTTGATAAGTGATCCTCTTCGCGGTCCGCTCCTCGGGGATTACAAAACCGCATCGAATACAATTTCAGAGGAAAAAATAATGACGAAGCAGGAGATCCTTTCTCAGCCCAAAGAATTGATAGTCAAACTGAGCTTGCGAATTTTCGATTCCTTTGGTTGGCACAAACCCAACGAAAATGCAATTCGAGAATCCATCGAGATTTTTTTTCGATAAAATGCAGTGCTCTCTCTATTTTTAAAATTATGGATGTGATACCAGGGGAAGTTATGCGAAACATAAAAAGAAATAGACCTGCAAAAGTTCACTTATTAGCAAGGCGTGGAAGACTGCAGACGCCACTTCAATGGAGATTGTCCTGTGATATTTCGTCAATATTTAATGGAGATATAATAACATTTGAATTCTGAAACTGAATCGAACAGTCCTATCCTCTCAGAATATTCTCCCAACGACATATTGCGGCAAATAGAACTAAAGGTAAATATTCTTGATAAGAAATATCGCCAACAGAACTCAAATCAACCATGTGATGAATGGCGCGCATTCATAAACGCAAGTAATGGATTAAAAGTCAGATTTCGAGCAATGGAAGACGCGGATCACATCTATACAGAAACCGTGCCAACTGGAAACTCTACACCCGAAAACCTTTATCAACAGGATAATGCGCTATTTACTTTCTTTACAAACGCCGTATCGGTTTTAGAGATTGCATGCTTCTTGGTGTTTGCGCTAGCGTCACAACTCCAACCAGTAACCTTTCCAATGAACACCAAAGAAGCCCTTAGAAAAATCGATCCGAAAGCAGTTGTAAAAAATTTTAAACTTGTCTATCCTAAAGAGTACTTGACGCAAACATTAGAAACACTAATCACAGATCAGCAGTTTCAAGAGCTTAAAGAAACAAGAAATATCCTTTCGCATCGAGGCAATCCACCACGTCACTATAATGTAGAGATCAAAATTACTCCCGGCGCTCCCCCCCAACATAAATACATTGGTGGACCAAAGGGTGAACCCCCAAAGTGGAATGATATTGTACTCGACAAAAACGCAACAGCGCTTAGACGTCAGTGGGTCGCAAAACATATTAAAGCAATTCTAGAAGCAACTCTCAAATTTGCTGATAACAAAATTAAGCCGTAATTTTTTAACTATTCTAAAATCGCAATTTTGACTCAATTATTAAGGAATTAAAAACTTTCCCGAAACAGGGCGCGCCCTCTCATTAGAAAAATATAACGCCTTATACGATTTGATCTGTTTAATTTGTCCCTTTTCAGTAAAAGTTTGGCTTCTTAATGATTTTTTTCTTTGTATATTTTTTTCATTCCGCTTTCCTTTCTAACTTAAGGCGGCAGTCATAGTTAAATACCCTCTAGCCTCCCCGGAAAAAGCGGCGCTGGATATCCTTGATCACAACAGAACCTTCTTTGTATTTCATAGATATTTGAACTGACAGGAAAATCTCTACGATGAGTCTTTTATAGTAGTAAAAAAGGGGAGAAGAAAATTCATTTTAATTTTTTTTCGCAAATTAAAAAAAGAGAAAAAAAGGTGCCCATGGCTGCCTGTAATTTAGAAAACTGAGGATGCCAACGTCGCGCTCCGCTCCGAGGGTGGCATCCATAACTAGAATGAGTGGCAATCATGAGTGGAATACGCAGAGAGGAAAGCAGCATGAAAGAAGGAAGAAATCATCAAAAAGTTCAACTTTCACTAAAGCAGGGCAAAAGATAGGAGCAGTTTGTTCAAATGATTAACAAATTTTCTCAGCAAGCCTTTAATGACCTATGTGAGGATCTTGCCACACAACCGTCGTGCGTCCTATTCTTGGGTTCCGGCCCATCCATTCAGCTCGAATATCCAAGCTGGAACGAGCTTACAAAAGGCTTGTTGGAAGAGATACTATCAAAAGGAAAATTGATGAAAGAACAGGCTGACAACTACAGAATCTGGGTCCAGAATTACTGTAGCGGAAAACATGCTGACAGGTTTCTCATTCTCTTAGACGAATGCCATAAGGACGACCCGAATTCGTTCAGCAGCTACATTAAAATGAAGTTTTCGCCAAAATCGGGCGAAAATTACACAGAAACACACAAAATTCTTATCGAGTTGGGCTTTTCTCAATACCTAACCACCAACTATGATCAGTGCCTTGAGGATGCTTGGATGTCCATAAAGGGCCAAGCATCAAAATGGGTGAGGCGAGGGGAAGTGGGCTTCGAAGAGGCTCTGAAAGGGAAACTTGTCAATGGCTATATAGTCCATCTTCATGGGCGTTACGATGCGCCGGACGATTGCGTTGTAACAATTGATCAATATCACGATTTTTACGGTGGCACTTCTATGTACGGTGACCATTTTACGAATGTTGAATTTTTTTTTCGTGAAGTTCTCAAGGACAAACCTCTTTTGTTTCTTGGATATGGATTTCGCGATCTTGATATCAATATTATACTGCTAAAGATTCATCGCTTCTTAAATTCAGTATATCATTCCAGACCCCTTAGGACAACGAGATATGCATTTATTCGCCACCCATCAGACTGGAAAGATGCCGATTTAAGATTAGAGGCTCTCTATTATGAAAGGACTTTCGGCATTCGGCCGATATTTTATCCTGCTGATGACGGTGACCATTCAAAGCTCGAAGATGCACTGAAGGAGCTGTCTTCACAAAAGAAAACCCTTGAGGACAAATTTAAACAGGAGGGTTTGCTCTAAAATAATATGTGCTGGATAGGGAGACACGTATGACCGAAAGCTACAGCCATGATCTAATTGAAGAGGTCAGCAACTGGATTATAAATCTCATGGAAAGGGAGCCTGAAATAGGAATGACCCTCTGGGCAATGTTTTTTCATGGAGTTTCTATTGACCAACTTGAGAACAAACAGAGGTATGGTATGAGTTCGGAGGAAGTACAAAAGAAAGTCCGAGCTAGCATAAAAGATCTCCGAAATTATCTCTTGTCCAAGGGGCTTATCCCAAAACAATACCTTGACAAGCGTCAATAGTTTGCTTAACAATAGCGTTATCTCCCTCCCAGTATCAGATCCCCTTCTCTAAGGGCTGTTGCATAATTGAGCA
>JAKBQK010000495.1 GCA_021835265.1 Thermoplasmata archaeon | reverse complement strand
ACCTCTTTCAATCTATTTACACCTCACATTTACCTTCAAGCTAGACAGAGTACCTTTTACCGGAAATACTCAGGGAAACTTATACTGCAGTTGTTAACACAATCATCAAGTTCTCAAATGTTTCTAGATAATTAATAATTTTGCCTGTATTTTAGCTTTGAACGTTAACGAATTACTTAAAGCCCCGTAGTGTCCGGAATGATGTGTAATTCTAAGGATGCTTGCCTCTAACGGTTCAGACCTTGTCCAGGCAATATATACACATCGAAATGAAAATACGAAGCAATACAATGAGCCCTCAGATTTAATCTATAGCATGTTTAAAGAGATAAGTGGCATACTCACTGTTCCATCTGGGAATAACCTAGTGACCTTGTCGCTAAGAGATAACTTTAGCGGTCAAAACATACCAATAAGCGAATGTGTGACTGGAATAGCCCCGGCACTGCATCTCGCATCAATGATATTATTTTCCGAGCCTAGAAAGATATTCTTGATAGATGAACTACATGTTTACTTACATCCTTGGACCGAGAAGCTTTTGATGAAATTTATCAGGGAACATCGGGAGCACATATATGTAATTTCTACGCCTTCTCCCATATTTATTCAGGCCGTGTGGCCAGATATAGTGTATATTGTAATTCGAGGAAGTGAAGGAACAAGAGTAAAGGAGAGTTTACTAGGAGTGCAATCCAAGAGACTTCTTTTGGAGGAACTTGGCGTCAACCTAGGAGACATGTCTATTGCTGAGAAAATATTTTTAGTTGAAGGTAGATCTGAAGTTGACATCATCAGCGTCATGCTGGAGAAAACAGGATTATCCAAATTAAATATTAATTATTAATTATGTGATTTTTAACCTTGGGGAGTCAGATATAAGTGATCAGTTGAAGGAACTTCTGAAGCAGCTGGAAACTATAGTCCACCTGCCTTATATGATATACTTAGATGGTGACAAAAAGGGCAAAGGCCATATCCCAGAACCGCTGAGAAACCTTGTCGAATATTGCCCTGAATTGGACATCTAAATGGTTTTGTTAAGGGATCCTGCGGCCATATTAGCTGGACTAAAGGAAATTGCTTTGAGCAAGGGAATATATATAGTTAATAGTGGGCCTGCCCGGATTTGGACCGGGGTCGCCAACTCCCGAAGCTGGTAGGATACCAAACTACCCCACAGACCCAATTTAAAGGCTATTTTTAGACTGAATATAATGTTTTCAATCTTCAATAGGCTCGATCCACTTATTTTTTTATGACCATAGCAGAATAACTAATCATTCCTACTTTTTAAAATAGACTAAATAATTAATATTTCTACATAATGCTTATAAAATGACCAATTTAGTGACAGCATCCAAAAAAAGTGAAAGTTGAGGGTCAACCTATTAGAGTGGATCTGGCATGGAACCTTTTCCTCCCTAGCTCCGACGGCGATTTACTTGAAGAGAAGTTTCAGGACATTGATATGCTCAAGAACTGGCTATAGAGTTTATCTGTGAGGTTTTTGCTGCTCAAGTATTCCTTCCTAGGCCAATCAATCTTTGTCCATTAATGTGAGTTTTTCGGTAATCTGAAGTGGTCACTCGATAAAAAATGCGCCACTCTATCTCTTCGATGGTTGAATTCTACATTAAGGTTTTCTAAAAACTACCACCGAAAACCTTTTTCATGACCTCATGATCAATATTCATGGACCTTTACCACACAGGATTATCCGAACTATACAAGGAGATTGAAACACTTGGTGATCCTCTCACAGGAATATCGGATCGCATTGATTTCGAACGGATAAGGCCAATATTGTCAGATCTCTATGAGAATGATACGGAAAAGGGTGGAAGACCAAATTATGATCCCATTCCAATGGTGAAGATTCTACTGTTGCAGCAATGGTACAACCTCTCAGATCCGCAGACTGAAAGAGAGATTCGTGACCGGATATCGTTCCTTAATTTCCTGGGATATCCTGAAAGGTTGCCGGATCGAAACACCATATGGTACTTCCGGCAGAGATTATCGAAAACAGGAAAGGATCGTCTCGTTTTCAACGAGATAAGAGACCAGATCATGGCTAAGAGAATCCGCATCAAGAAGGGTACCATGCAAGATGCATCCTTTATCGAGGAAGATAAGGGAGAGTATGGCAAACCCCGGGAGGAGGATGCAAAGACACGCAGATCCAGGGATGGATCATCAGCATCAAAGAATGATGAGAAGCTCATCAGATACAAGGCACATACGCTTGTCAACGAGATCAAGATCATCGAGAAGCTTTCAGTAACGCCTTCCAAGTAGGTTCGTGCTCTCCCCATCTCTCGTCTTCATTTCATTTGCTCCATTTCTTAATGTACTTAGAAACATTTTCGCTAGCCCATCTGACCATTTCAAAATACCTATCCCCGTCTCTCATTTTGTTTCACCACCATTATTCTTTGCGAATTCCATTTTAAACCAGCTCGAATAGCACTTCAAGATATTGAAATTCATTACAGTAGAATTTTTCCAAGAATGTTGAAAAATCCAAAAATGGTAATTCATTTCATAGTACTGAAAGAACCATGCCTCAAATTGTTCGTCGTCAATGTAGTTTTTAATGAATTTAATTATAAGCAGTTTCTTTGATTTAACTAACGATTATTATTGCTAACAAGTGAGCTAAACCATCTAGTAATCAACTGACTTATCAGTCCAGCGCCGACCTGCGCCTCTGCTAAAATTGTTCTGACTTTTTTGAAATGTACTCCTGGCACTCTGAATCCATTAAAACCACGAATTTTATCAAGCTCTCCGGGCTCAAAAAGTTCTTTCAACTCATCAACATTTACTAGTTGCCCGTACGTTTTATTGTCATATTCTTCTTTCCAAAGACCTCTCTTACTAGCTTCAATTCTAATCAGTCCTTCTAGTATATAGGTCGAAAGGGAGATAGACGCATGTGGCAGATTATCCTCCAGAGCAATCTCTAGCTCTCTAAGAGCTTCCATTACAATTTTTCCATCATCATCATTCTTTAAGAATTCAAGACCGACTTTACTTGTTACAAGAGAAAATGAGTATTGACTTATGGACTCAACCATAGTGAGAGGTATAACAGTTGGTCCAACGATTTTATCTGAATGAAAGCCAACATAGCGCACTCCATCACTACTTACATATTCAGCCTGAAAATTGATCTTATCCTCAGTACCAAAGTCAAAATTTTGTATGATACACTCCCCTTTTTCGTTTGATATGCCTTTCCAGTTTTTTATTGAAGGAAACCAAGCACTTTCATTAGTGATACGAACCGTGACTCCCGAAATTTTAGTGCCTTTTTCAGTTGAAGTAATGATCTTCAACTCCGCTTTTCCCATAAGATGCTCAATGAAACTAACTCTAACCATCCCATAAATTTATCGGCTTATTCGAGCACTATTTCATCCTAAATCTATCAATTGCTTCTTCGACAATACTATTTAAGTAATCAATATAAAGAGTGCAAATAGACTCCAGGGAGCTATCGTCTATCTCCATTCCTTTATGTTTATGAGGGATGTTTTCTAGTGTCATCCAAGTGCTTCCCATATCAGATGGCAAATTCACGTAAATTTTGAACCGTTTTCCATTTGGCCCCTCAACATACCATCCAGACCCTCCATATTTATCTCCTATGAAAAACCCATTTGCTCTAGGTGGAGGCGGCCCAAACCTATTCAGATCTTTTGGAAATTCTAAATGAGATATATAGGTAACATTTGAAGGTCGTACCAATTTCTCTTTTTCAATTCTGTTCCGCAATTTCTTAAAGAACTCCAACAACTCGTCACCGGCCATTTCTTTCTGTTTGACAGAATACCATTCTTCAAAACCTTTCACTCCTCGTAGTAGGTTCTGCATGTGAAATGTAACCATTCTGCCATAAGTGACAATATTCCAAAATGCAGAAAGCCTTCTTGAGTTTCCAGGTTCTTTCAGGTCTATAAGTGAATTCCAGAGAAAGTCGATTTCCTGTTTTAGCGAGTATAAATCTATATCTATCTTCTTTGATTGCTCTACAGGCATATCGCATTTACTTATAGTATTTAAATGATTTAAACTTATCATTTAAGTTGACTTCGTGTATTAATATTGTAAATTCTTTGGTCTATTTAGACAAATTTTGGTCGAAAGGTCATGTCGGTTGTAATTTAAACTAGCGAAAATGATTAAAGATTTCTTCCAAGCACATTCAAACTCCATTTTCCATTCGTTGATTTGATACACTCCTTGGAAGAATAGAAAATAAGAGACTGAAAGTGAATTGTTTTATATACCTAATGTATAGAATGCTGTAATGTCTCCGGGAAGAAAGATCTCGATCTCATATTCAGACGATGAAGTATCTGTATTTCATCCATTAGTGGAAAAGGCCTTGTGGAGTTATCTTTATATTAGTGGTCTGAGTATGACTTACAATATTTTACACCATCCAAAGGATTCAGTAGGAACTATTCCCGATTTCGTTGTTACTGAAAAATTGTCTGGGAAATGGGTTTCAGTTATAGAGGTGAAGAGAACACCTAACAGCGTTAAATCAATCAGGTCGTGGAATCAAGCAAGAGACTATGTCATAAACAATAGATCAAGCAAATGGTCTTCGAGCAAGAACCCGTATTTTATAGTAACCAATATGGAACTAACTTATTTCTTTTGTGAAAGGAAAGATACATCAACATTATTCTGTCTTTTGGAGGAAGGCGAAATAAGTGTAGCTCAATTTGGATCTGATGCGACCGAAACCGTAAACTTGTTCACGAATACGGTCATCTCCAAAATATTCGATCTCATTACAAATCAGACTGCAAATTTTTCTAGTAGTCTAAAGCCAATATTAGAGAGTTTTGTGAATCTACAAGAGCAACTCTCATCCCACGTCAAAGAAACAATTTTGCCACAGATGGTCACTTCTTCCAGAATTTATGGCTTCTCAGACTTTAGTAGTTACCAAGAGAACCTGCAACAATGGTGGGATAATATTACACCTCGCAAAGAAACACTGGATTTGAGCATGGTCGCACGTTACATTGCGAGAGATGGACTACTTAGGATTCTTACATATGAATACTGTAGGGAGCACTTTATTCAATTGAGTATACACACTAGTTTGCATCGGATAAAAGGAAAAAGCAAGAACGATATGGCTATGAATATAGAATTTTCATTAGATGATTTAAGCAAGATTGATTTTAGACAAATTATAAATTTGAGGTTGTTACAGTATATACCAGAGAATTTAGATGAAACCACATTTTCTATAATCCAAGAATTTGTTGAGAAGCTACATAAGAACATTTCTAGAGTGGTAAAACAAAATGGCAATATCGCTTTTCTGCTCAACTCAATGTTACAGGATAACAGGCTTTATCCATGGAAAGAGGTCAATGGTGAGGGGAAAGTTATGACTGACCCTGAACTTGCAGATTTCGTTGCTTGGTTGTCCATAAATTCGTTCGAAGGATCAGAGTTACCTTTGGTTTTTGAACCTGGTGTGGGAACCGGTAATATCATAAGCAGCCTGTATGATACTCTCCGAAATCAATATCCCAGATTAACTCATAACGATATCTTGGAAAGGCTGCACGGGTGCGAAAATGATTATTTTCTAGGTAAGCTCGCTGTGTTGAATATGACCATGAAATCCCCAAGGGAGGTTGATGAAAGAACAGGAATTGATATAAAAATATCAAATTTCTTCAGTTTGGGAACAACAGAGTTTTCTAAATATAATCTTATAGTTATGAACCCACCTTTCCTTAGGAACGACAACAAAGTCGCTGATTTACGGAGGGAATACCTAGAAAACAGAATAGAGGAAATCACTTTGGCTCCTTCGTACATGAAAAGTTCTTCTCATCCAAACTATTTTTATTATTTTGTAGAACTAGCTTCAAAATTGTTGCAAAGAGGAGGTGTCTTTTGTTCTTTTATAAGCAGTTCTGCTCTGAGTACGCAGAATGGTGTGGTACTAAAAGATTTTCTGTTGAGGAATTTCCAACTTAAGTATATAATTGTTCCACCTAGGACCTTCTTTCAGAATTATCAGGTAACTCCTTGTATTGTGCTAGGTCGTCGTGAATGTGAATTTAGTGATAAGGAAAGCAGTCTGGAATTTGTTAAAATTTTTGACCCAGATTTTTTTACAATAGATTATAATTTATTTTTTAAAAATATAGAAAGCCTAGAAGGGATGCTATATCATAATAGAATAAAGCAATCTGATCTTAAACCAGGAGATGATTGGAGAAAACACCTGATTCCAATTCCCTCCTACTACAATTTGTTCCAGAACTCAAAGTTATTTAGTTGCCTTAACAAAGTATTTCCAATCATTAGGAGAGGTGGTCTAGCTAGTGAGGGGAATGGAAG
>JAKBQK010000315.1 GCA_021835265.1 Thermoplasmata archaeon | reverse complement strand
TGGATTAGAAGTAGACACCAGTAGACACCTGCAACATGCTATATAAGGGGGTAAACAATACCCCTAATATGGCAGGAAAAGGTTTCCAGAACCTTGATGCAGTAGTTTCTTCCCTTGTGGGTGGAGCGATTATATTAGGTGTGGCTTTTCAGGTTTTTCTGTTAATATATAATGGAACATCAGATGCTACTTTGAACTCTTACCTGATCCTCATTTTCGGAGGATTTTTTCCAGGGATTGGTATTATCGCTCTTTCAATCATATCTATATTTCCAGGTCAGAACTATAGACTTCTTGGGGGAGCTATTTCAGTAATATCCTTTCTTTCATGGTTAGGTGCTGATGGCGGATTTCTAATAGGTTTCATAATGGCTCTCATAGGTGGTATGATGATCTATTTTAACGAGGCCATTGCAGCAAGATCCTCTAGTGGTAACACATCTAAAGTTTGATTTCGAGGATATATGCATTGGTGAATCCTTCCATTGGTCTCCCATTGATGTTGATTTTATCACCAAGTTTCTTATCAATTGATGTTACTCCATCACCATGCAGTTTAATTTCACCTTCTCCAGAAAGAATCTGTGCATAGGACGATTGCTGATCCACTTCTTTTATTATGGAGTAAACAACATCATTCTCTTTGACAAAATCAACTTTAGGGCCAAATTCATCTATCGTCCAATAACCGTACTTCCACCCATAATTGATCAATTTATCCTTAACGGGCGAAACATAATTTCCATTGTTTAAGTCGGGAAAGCCTGAATAGAAAAGCTGTTCAGAAACTATTGTAAAACCAGATTTCTTTGAGAGCTCAAGAGATGCCAGATTATCAGTACTGACAAGAATTCTTGCGGCGGTATGCCCTCTTACCTTTCCCATATTTACAGCCTCTTTGGTAAGTTGTAAAGCAATTCCTTTTCTTCTGTAATCAGGATGGACTCTCAATCCTCCAAGCCATGACGTATTATCAATCAACTCCTCTATCTTCAGAAAACCTGTTATAGTTCCATAATCCTCTCCTACAATTACCATTCCATCATTAATGTAAGATGGTCCTATATTGTTAATATAGTCCAAATAACCGGATATTTTTGAAATGTTTGATATATGATCCCAATCACTGAGCGTTGCAGTACGAATGTTCACAACGTTATAGCGAATCATTGAATATTAATTTTTGAGAAATACTTTTACAAGACAATATTGTACAATTGTCCTTATTGTAAATCCATATTTAGTTAGCTTGACAATTCCATTAAATGTTATATCTCATTATGAAATAACACTACATGTTTCAGAACGGTACAGTTTATGCCCTGCTCTTACTTGATACTGTTCTCTCATTCTTCTTCGGTGTCTGGTTTTACCGGTTGTTGATATGGTATCCCCGGGGAGGTAGAGTTTTTACAGGAGCGAACAGCATGGTTGGAAAACCTGCAACCGTTGTAAAGAATGACAGGGCCTTTGGAATGGTCAGAATAGATGGCCAAACATGGCGTGCTGTATTTCCCGATGACGAGGAATTTAACGTAGGTGACAACGTAACTGTAAAGAAGGTTTCTGGACTGAAGGTTACAGTAACTAAGAAGGATGGCAAGAATGGGAATTGAGTGTGAGCAGCTGGGAAAGACTGTGATCTATCGCCGCAATGGAACCAAGTTTGAACTGGATCATGAAACCACTGTTAAAATATGCGAGGAATCTCTTGTAAGCGGAAAGGAATTCCACGAAATTATAAAGGAAAAGATTGAACCTCAGGTTAAGACAATCAGATTTACTTTCGATTAAACAGAAACACCTCGATCCAGGGCCTTAGATAAATTTTATTCCTTACAACTCGCAATGGGAATAAGATTCAGGCATGAAACTATCGCTTTCAAATTCGTTAGGAAGACGTGCATGGAAATTCTCAAGCAATGATTTATTCTGGAGTACTTTAGCATGAGCTTTGGAGTATATCATTTTCAGGCCGAGAAAAGGAATGTGCTAAAGACACATCTTGATTGCTTAGAGACAGTGATGTATTCAGGTAAATATTGAATCTCACAAACAAGGAACTTTCAGACCTGTAAAGATGTCAGGACTCGTTAATAGATTCTTGTTAGATCGTCAGTACCATGAGAGATCAAGGCGCAATGGAAGCAAAGATAAGAACATCACATGCTCTATCTGAAGAAATATGTCAGATTTGATTAATATTATTAAAAAAATGTTTCAGCGCTTCAATTTTTTTCTAAGTTGAATTGCAACAACAGCCATCAAAACTACGGCTCCAAATACAAGTGCAATGAATATCAGGTGGCTTTTCTCCAGGAAACTATAACGCTGCAGATTAATAATAATAAATGTTGTCGCTGGTGTCAGATTACATCTATATCCGTTCTGTGTTTCATAACCAAATGCGGAAACAGAATAACTGTATATCCCTGGCTTTAATTTCATGCAAAACGTTCCGCTCGCATTTAATTTTTCAACTGTTCCATTAAATTTAAAAACAGCATTAGTCGGAGTAATTATTCCCTTTAAAATTGCAAATCCAACAAAAATAATGAAGCGCTGTACAGATTGACCATTGACGATAATTATACCTTTCTGTTGTGTTATATTATAGTTTGGCAGATTACAAATGGTATAATTGTATGTGCCATTTGTCTCATTGAATATAATTGAAGAGCCTGAGTAATAAATGCTTCCATTAAAATTAAGACTCCAAAAGTTAGGTTCGCATATTCCTTTTTCTGTGAAGTTCACTTCATAAACAAACGGATAGAAATTTATCTGTTCAGTTGAATTTAAGGTAGGTAGGCTTATGGTGCCTCCGTTGGCATGATAAATTTTTGAAGTAGTACCAATACAGTAGGAGTACGTTTTGTTTGCAAGATGAAACGTGTAATTGTTGTTTATGATTGGGCCGGATGAATAATTCCCACTGAGATTTACATACCAAACATCACCTGTGGGAAGACCCGATTCATTGAATGTTACATTATTTGTTGCGTGGGATAGCTGAGGACGATTCTCAGGAATTTCTATTTTATGCTGACTTGACATGGGGTTCTGTTTGTTTTTGAAGCCATGATCACCAGATTGAACCTGAACATCAGAATTACGAATTAACTCGAGGGTGTTAATAGTTGATAACTGCATGTTTATCAAAGCGGGTTGAGATGCTGTTTCAAATATGGGAATACCTATCATCAGAATAACAGCTAAAAATGCGCCAAACCTGATCAATTTCATTTTCGAAAATAAGTATGTACTATAAATCGATTTCTCTGGATGTTTACAATCGTTTGCCAAATTAATTATGGATGCAATATTTTCTGATTTTGTAGTGTATATCAAGGTAAAGTTATTTTAATGTCATTCAATATATCTTAATAATGACTCTCGACAATATCTGCAGTTTTATAAGCAATTTGAACAAAGAACAGATTCCAGAAAAAGTCCTCGAATATGGAAAACTGATTCTTGCCGATAATATAGGAGTCATTCTGAAGGGAACTGAAGCTGAAGAGAGCCAGGGTTTCTCCAGGGAAATGGGCTTGCTTTTTGATCAGAATGGAAAGTCCATGGATTTTCTTTCCAGAAAGAAGATGAGTATGCTCGGTGCCGCAGCGTGTAATTCCTTCTACCTGAAGGTACTCAAATACGATGACGAATTTAGTCCGGGAATGATTCATCCAGGTGCAGCCATTATACCTCCATTAATGGCTTTCTCTGAAGAAAAGGGGGTGTCGGGATCAACCTTCCTTCTTGGTCTAATATCAGGATATGAAATTGCTGCAAGAATCTCACAATCCATGATGCCTTCACACTACCGACGGGGTTTCAGTCCAACACTAACACTGGGCCCGCTTGGTGCATGTGCGGCTTTATGTGTGGCCGATTCAGCCTCTCTTGAAAGATCGGCAATTGCAATGACTATAACTGCTTTTTCTGCAGGAGGAATCCGCAATGAGATGGACTTGCAGCAGGTTGATCTATCACCATATGAGACAGCGGTATCCTGCACAAGGGGTATCATAGGATATATGTCATCTGCAAACATTGCAGTTCCTGTTTATGACTTCCTCCTTCCCGAATCATCTTTCGTGAGAAATTATACTGAGGATTTTTACCCTGAAAGCATAAACAAAGGGTTGGGCAAGAGCTGGCACCTCCTGAAAACAGCATTTAAATATTATCCTGGTGACAGACTATTTCAGGGTCCAGTGCATATTCTGAGCAAGATGATGAAGAACAACGATCTTTATGGGGAAACCCTTAAGGAACTTGAGGTTGGTGTCAATTCATATATCATGGAAAAACTGGAGGAATCCAGGAAGAGAGGTGAAAAATTCAGTGAACTGGAACGAATGCTGGGAATGATTCTCAAAAATCAGAGTCTGGATATTCTTTCTGTATCCGGATATTCAATTCAGGACCCCGAAATAAAGGATTATGCATCAAAAATCAGGATATATCTTGACGATGAATGCGATGATCTGTATCCGGAAAAGTGGCTGTCAAAGGTTATTTTCCATACTACTGACAATCGTATAATATCGGAGAAAATAGACTGGCTTGAAATAGTCCATCCTGACCGGGAATCTCTTAAAAAGAAATTCATGGAGAATACCTCCTCACTTGAAGGAAAGAGGAAAATAGAGCTGTGGAATTCAATAATGAATATTCAGAATATGGAGACAGTCAGGGAGCTTACATCGATTATCCTCTAATTGAGCAGCAACTCCTTCTTCATTTAGATCCATGATTGATCCCAATTCGCAAATGATTAAGTGAAACGAAATCTGATTTATCGAACAACAAGTTTAATTTTCTTTTATGTATGTAGTTATGTTGTCAGAAACATATTCCTCTATATCGAGTAAAACATACGAATTACGAAAGATTTCAAAAAAGGAGTTGTTTCTAACTTTCCTTACTGTCTTCGAGGGAAGGGACCAGTTTATTGAAGAATCCATAATGAGCATTGACAAGATAGCTCAGGAAATAGGAGAACCTTATGAAATTGCAATTATCAACACGAGTCTGTTTCCGATTCATCCAGATTCACTTGCGGGAATAAAGGATTCTATAGAAAACTTTAGGGTTTTTGAGAGCCCGGGTATGAGCCGCGGGCTTGCAAAAAATCTTGCATTCCTTGAATTGAGGGGTTCCCACATAATCATGTTTGATTCAGAAAAGGAATACGAGATCGATTATTCTGATCTCATTTTCTCATATCTCAGATTCAGGGAGAAGAGAGTGCTCATCTCTGAATTCTCAATTATTCCGAGAGAGATGATCGAGGAAGCTGGGGCATGGAGAAATCTGAAGGTTTCGGAAGATATAGATCTCTTTGCACGAATCTCAATCAATGGGCCGTTATCACATTATCCCACACAGATAATGGAACCAAGGAGAGATGGTCTTATATTCCACAATCTTGATCTGGAAAAGAGACCTGGATTTAAACGCCTTTCATTGAAGAAGAAAATCTCATTAATCAAAGATCTAATAATCGGATGCAACTATTCATTCAAGGATATCCTTACGTTAAACGGTTATCCATTTCACAAGATTGGGAAAAGAAGGTTTTTCCTTCTTCTTGCAAGCCATATTAGCGCAAAATTATCAAGAGAAAAAAAGGAATCATACCGAAGAAACAACTATCTCGTCTTCATGGAAACGATGTTTGAATCTCTGGTTCTCGGCGAATATAAAAAATTTGAGACCTTTGGAAAAGATGTGAGGATCAGCATTACAAGCATGGAAAAATCATATCTTTTTAGAAAGAGTGACCTCTGGAAGAAAGTAAACAGAAGCCTGAGGCAGTTTATTGTAGAGAATGACTATGAGCCGTTTCAATAGTTTTTGAACAAATAATCTGAAAGATAAATATCACAGCATGATAAGTGACAGATCTCCTGCAAAATCTAATTAAATCAGGAATGCTCTAATTTTCCCCCTTCTTCAATCTTCCATTTGCAGTAGGCATATAGTGCATCATAGAGTGGAAACTGCAATTTCATGTTTTCATGGTCATCTTTTGCGATCTGTCTGAAGCCAAGTGCAGCAGCTTCAAGTCCTGCACCTTCAGGTTTTGCATCAGGAGGACTTGAATCGGCAGACCTTACAATCTTTGCAAATTCAAGGAGAGCTGGATCTTTAAGTTTATATTTTTTTATGATTGCATCAAAGCTGACAAATTCATAGTTAGTCTCAGTGAAGTGATGGAGTTCTGCTCCCGGAACGTCGAATGGTATTGCTCCCTGGGTTTTTGCAATTTTCATTACATCATCCTTTGGAGCAAAGATAAATTCCGGGTTCTTGTCAACAAACCTCGAAATCAACCACGGGCATGCTATCCTGTCAACTTTTGCGTGTTCTCTTGTCACCCATTTCATTATGATCTATCTCTTGAGT
>JAKBQK010000555.1 GCA_021835265.1 Thermoplasmata archaeon | reverse complement strand
TTCAGTTTGTATTCTATGACTCAAGCAATTTAATTATAATAAACAACGTGATATCTGGATGGTTTTCCGCTCTAACATACACAAATTATACTGAATATAATATTCCACCTGTCGCAGGTCTTATGCTGTGGAACGTTACTCACAGCCTTGTTGAAAACAATGAAATTGAAAGTGCAGGCTCTGGTATGCTCATTTACAATAACGCGGAGATGAAATCAAATATCTATGTATGGAATAACAGTTTCTCAAATTATAATCTCATACCTGCAGGAGCACTATTTGGTGCAGCACCCATAGGTCTTATTGTTGCAAGTTCCAATAACACCATTTATAACAATGAATTTACAACCACGATTCCAATAGTAAGTCTGGAAGGGAGATATGGTAATCTATATACTGATGGCGAGGTAAAATACCACAACAGATTTAACATAACGAGAGAATCGGTCACATCATCTATAACATTCATGGAACAGGTACTCAGCGGAAGCATAATAGATTCTGGATATACTGGAGGAAATTATTATTACAACTACTTTGGGAATGGTAATACTATGTACAATGGAACAGGTGTTGGATTTGTCTTTAATGGTCAGGGATTGCTGAATGGAAGCATAAATTATGCATATGACAGTGCACCACTTACCAGATACTATTACAGGACAACTGTGAGTGCCACAGGTCTTCCAGTTTCCCAGCAAGGACAGATAACTGGGTATGTTGATATTAACAATGATATACTTTCCGTTGGAGTTAGTGGGACCTCAATCTATCTTCCCAATGGAAGTTACACTGCAACAGGAATCGCACTGGAATCCAGACAAATACTCCTAGAACCTCTATTTTATTTGGGGTCTGTAAGAGATAGTTCTGGGGCATTCATCGTTAGCGGGCCAATGGTAAATCTCACATTGAAATACAGTTTACTATACAGTATTACTGTTCAGGAAAGCGGCCTTCCACAGGGAACTCTCTGGGGGTTCTCAATTCCAGCTGCAGGTGAAGGGTTCATTTCAACAGGAAGTAATATATCGTTCTATATAGTTCCAGGAATATATGAATTCCTTCCACAGGATGCCTATGGCTACGAAGCTTCAAACATACCTGTTGTGCAGGTGACTCATCCAGAACAAAATATAACCATAGACTATGTTTACAGTAATCAACTTATCAGTACCTATTCTGTCACTTTTGCTGAATCTGGACTATCAGGAGGCAGCAAATGGTCCGTTAATCTGGATGGAACAGTTGAAAGTTCGACTTCTAGCACAATTACATTCAATAATCTATCAGGGGGAAATTATACCTATTCAATTACTACTCCTTCGGGTTACAGTGGAATCAAGAGTGGATCAGTTTCTCTTACGCACTCCAATGTTTACATGGAAATCAGCTTTCAGAAAAGTTCTGCAATTCCTGTAATGTTAATCCTGTACATTGCCATATCACTGATCACAGGATTCATAGTGGGCAGTGCAGTCTTCTACATGAGATCAAAAAAATGAAGAACCTGAAGTGTATTTATTTGAAAAATCAATCATTTCAGGTAATCCTGGGAACTTTTAACATGCTAATTTAGAATAATGAATATATTTGTGGATATGCAATAGGAAGCCAAAAGTCGTATGTATCGTAAAGAAATGATTAAATAAACCTTAACTCATTAGGCATTGGTAATAATTATGCAGGAACTTATCTGTAACATAGAATTTCTCCAGGAAGGAGATGAATTTCAGGCAAAGTTAAGGACAGAAATAGGGGGACTAATGGAATATTCGGGTCTTACATTTGAAGAGGTGTTGAATCAGGTAATAATAGAACTTGAAGAAGAATTCTCCTGAAACTTTGTACCAATAAAGATTTAATATTGTAACATATATTTGAATAAATGAGATCTGCCTTCATTATAATTTTTGCCGCAATTCTTGTAATGTCTCCAACGTATTTGGGAATTGCACATGGTCATAGTAGCGGGCAGATACAGTTTGATAAATCACCAGCGTTCAATCTTACAATTGGAGATCAGAAAATTTCCATTGATTTGTTCAGTCCACATTACTTGAATTCTAACTTTAAAAAAATTACTCATAATCCCATAATAAATACTTCAGATTTCATGAATTACGAGGGGGAAAAGAATATGAACCTGAGTTTTGGAAAGCCAGTAAAGGAATCGTTCAAGGAAAACGTTAGAGGAAAGTTGAACATTTCATATTCATATTTTCTCCAGGAAAGGGTATTTGAGATAAGCATGCCAGGTATACTGGCAAAATCAACTGAGAGCTTTTTCCCCTTAAATTATGGTTATCTTTTCATTAACATGACGATCAATATCTTCGAGGTAAGGGATAATAATACAGTTACTTCTATTAACGGTAACATATTTGTAGGAAACAATAACTCATTGAGAATCACCTATGAGATGAATATACACTCAACGCTTGGCGGTACATATCGTATAATAATTCCAACGGTATTTTCAACTTATTCAAATGGCATAGGGGTGGAGAATTTTACAGGTGCCAGGATGACTGAAAGGAATCAGTTATACAGTGGCATAAGATTACATATAGATCAGGACAGAAATATATATTTCCTCTATAACAGCACATATTACATGGATGGAATCGCAAGGGAAATGAAAACACTAAATTATGGTCCAAACGGTTCGAACCTAAATGCCCTTACATACGTTTTCACAGGTAAAGGAAAATACTCCAACATTTCATATGATCCCTATTTGTCCATCCCGGGTCAGAATATACTTAAGAATATCACGGTGAAGGATATAGAAAGTGGTGTTGTGAATATTATTCTTGAAAACTCAGTTTACCTTTCTATAGGTCTGATAGTGGGAATGCTTATGATAGGTTCAGGATATGTGTACAGAAAGAAGAATCAATGATCTATTCCTCATCCAGCATATCTATTAAGCTATCTGAGAGTTCTTCAAGGAATGATTTCCTGCTCTTTCTTATATACTCTTTTACCGAACTGGGATTATTGAGGCTGAACTGATCATTTTCCCTGATAATGATATTATCTGAAAGAAGAACTTTTATGGCATCATTAAGTTTTTGAGTATCCTTTATTTTTTCATTGAGTGTCTCAAGATTCATTTCTTTTTTCCTCAGTAAAAGCATTATCACGTTTCTGCTCACCTTATTTCTCAGGTGATATCCTAGAATCTTTCTGGTATTGTCTGATGAGGCAATGAGGAAATATCTTTTGTACCGACCATCTTTCCTGATCATGATCTCATCCTCTTTTTCAAGCTTATAAAGATGGTACTCTAGCTGACCAACTGCCATTCCTGTCTTTCTCTGAAGTGCCCTGAAATGAAGCCCAGGTTCGCTCTCTATAATATGTATCAGGATGGTTCTTGGATCAGTTTCATCTGTCAATTTTTCTTTCCTCTTATCATTCCAGAATAAAATAGCAGCATAACAATGAGTGCAGTCATTTCAAGAAGGATCTGATTATATTCACTCAGGAAGTTCACTCCAAAATTTGTTATTACAATATACAGTGAATCAAGAAGTACCAGCCCAAAAAACGCACTCAGGTACTTTATAATTCCGACACCCTTTCTCACCGCCTTGAGTGAAACGAGCAGTAAGAAAAGGGAGACAACCACGTTTACGCCGGAAATTAGGATGGATAGCTCATTGAAATTAAAGTACAGGGTCATTACAGAATAATTATAAATTCAGATATAAGTTAATTGGTAATTAAAACCTGATTGAGTATCCAGAATTGGAGAATTCCTTTATAAATTCTTTCCTGAGTTCTTTCTCACCACTCATTTCATCTATCTTTAATTCATTCCTGTTCCTTTTTACCGTTGCGAATGCCTTTACTGATAAATTATCTATAAGAAGAAAGTTCCTTGTCCCCCCGGTCTGATTCTTAATCTGGTTCCTGAATATGTAGCTGAACAGGTCTCTTGGTCCTATTATGAAAGGCTTTGTAGACTTTTTCTTCATGTCAAGAAATCTTTCATTAACAAGAACTGCCCTCTTATTGTCAAGGATAATACAGTTTTTTAACCCATCTCTCTTTCTTACATTTTCTATGGTTACGGAGTAGAGCTGTTCATCCCTGTTTCCAGTGATTTCTGAAAATAGCTGGAAATCTATAAAGCCATAGGATTCCAGTATTTTTGTTTCCAGAATGGTGGCAGATTCCTTAAGTTCAAACTTTTCAACGACATACCTGAATTTTGAATCAGAATCCTTGCATATTATGGATCTGTTCCAGAGATCCTTGATGGATGCCACAGCCCTGTCATGAGACCCCTGAACATTAATTAGAACTTCCTCCTCAGTCTTCGGGTAATCCATTATTATCTTTAATATATCCATCTCTAACCTGTCTATCTTTCTTCCCCTCAGTGTCCTGTAAAGTGAAATGGTTTCCATTGTCGCCTTTGAATTGAGATTCATTGGACCGTTGAAATTGAATAGTATGTCAGAATAGAAATAGCTGTCAACATCGGTTGATCTGATACCATTAGCATATGCTTCCGTTGCATCCCTTATACCAAGCCTGGCCTCCATTATGGAATCCATGACAGTTCTTCTTGTCATCCTTGATTGAGAATAGCAGTAGAGAGACCTCTGGAAAAGTTCATCACTGTATAAAAGTTCTGTTTCAGAACCACTTCTTATGGCGACATCCTTTATCTTCCTGAAACCATTCTGTTCAAGCATACCCCATAGGTTTTCCCTTACTCCTGTGAAAATAATAGAAAGTCCATTTCCACCAAATCTTTCATTAAGGTAATCAAAGAAGCTCTGAAGAAGATCCTCTTTTTCAACTATTAGATCATCTATCCATATGCCCTCCTGTGTCTGTTCAAGTGATAGGATGCATACCAGATTGTTCTTCGCAAAAAACATGGTATTGAGGTTGCTTGCCTCTGTAACAAGCCTTCCTGTTATAATGGAAACGGGGTCTCCCATGGGAAGCATGATGCTCTCCTCAACAGGTTCTGGTAACTTCCCGTAATATGTTCCACGCAAGCCTGAGTGCATTTCAATTCCATCCATGTCTCCAGCCTTGATATAAAACCAGAATGAATTCATTATTTCATTCTGTGTCAGGGGACCAAAACGATCCAGGAGAATTTTCATGGCGCTTTTTCTATCAAGGTCATTTTCCATGTTTATTCTTGAATATGTATCGTCTTGCTCCGAAACGAGAACTCTATGTTCCAGCGATCTTAGAAGCTGTCTTGCTTCCTTTGGATCTATATTAATTTCTCTGGATACTGCATCAAGTGTAACAGCCCCAAACTTCAGAAAATCATATATTCTCTGCTCCTTTTCATCCAATGGTGATTCTCTCAGTTTTTGCAGGGCCATGGCCAGCTTCCTTTCCATGACAGCAGGTCTGTGCTTGAAGAATCTCCCCCGAATCACAGGAATATTGATCTCATTATGATTTTGTCCATCAGAAATAAGTCTGGCCCTTAGAGATTCCTCCTTCACATAAAATCCAAGATTTTCAAGATACTCATCAGTGTTTTTGAACTTCCTCATATAACGGCTCATTCTAAGGGCTGTAGGTTCCTGGGATGCTGTGCTAAGGATTCTTTCAAGATCTCCCTTAACAATGTATTGCTTTGCAAATACTGGAGTCACATACTCTTCTGTAATTTTTCCTCTTGATTCCAGTAATTCCAGTGTTTTTACTATCCTGTCCTTTTCAATAGGGAAACGGACTGAAATCTCATCAAGGGTCATAGGACCCATGGAATTAAGCAGATCAAAGAAAAGTTCCTCCACTGTATAATTTCCATCTGGGTAGGTTTCAATTTTCTCATAGGAAAATGCATCGCGCTTGAATTTTCTCCTCACAAGAAACAGTGATTCAAGTGCAAGTAGAGCGTTCTTTACCTGCGACTCTTCATAACCAGTATTCTGCTGAATCTCCTTAGGTGTGCTTCCATTGCACTGTTCCAGTACGTTCCTTTCTTCCTCATTAAGTGGACGATTCCTTGCGAATAGTTCCCTGAAGAGACCGTAACGTTCCTTAGAGACCCAGTAAAGTCCCCTGAGGCTGATGCTCCATAATTTATCCTCTTTCACAAGTTCTCTGCCTATGGAAAGTACATCCATAGAAGCATATGGAAAGGGAGAGTTGAATCTAGATTTGGTGATATCTACCATAGGAAAGTGTCTGCATAACTCCATGTAACTTTCTGCATCGTTTACAGGTGGAACCTTGCTTCTATAAAAATTATCAACTATTCTTGGATCTTTTATTTTAAAATCCATATACTCAGTTCCGTAAACCCGATCGACAATCCTGCTCTGCAGTTCTTTCATTAGTTTTGCCCTTTCCTCCATCAGCACAACATCAGATACGCCTGCCAGGATTAGGGAAAGGGAGAACGGACTTGCCTCCTCTGAATAATCCTTTC
>JAKBQK010000294.1 GCA_021835265.1 Thermoplasmata archaeon | reverse complement strand
TGCAGGAAGTATTTCTCTAGTCAAGTTTTTCATATTATCGTAACCATCCATCTTCAATATCACTCCGATACTTCTCTTCAGTGAGGTGTTCACTTCTCATGGGTATACTACCTTACATACTTCCTCCTCTATATTATTAGTCCCATATTGTTCCAACTGTAAGATGGTGCACTTCAGATATATTGATCTTTTTCTCCCCTGATTCTGTAAGAGTTTCTCTCTTCACCTTTACGGCTTCTCGTGCTAGTTCATCTGGATTTACGAGTTCTCCTTTATGGCTACAGAGAGCGTGAAGGAGGCCAACCAGAAATGTGCTGCTAGATCCTAACTAGAAATTAAGGAAGGAATATTAGGAATGCTTGCAATTTTTATACCCCTTTCTATGTTAATAACTTCAAAACTTCTCTTACGAATGGATGCTCAATTTTGTCGACATTGTCTGCAATCTGAGTCTTAGAATATCTTCATTGATCTTATCCTCTCGTCGAACTTCTCGTTTACTGTGACATAAATGAACTTGTTTATCGACGCAGAAACAACATCACCGAAGTCTCTTTTTTCGCAGTAAAATGAAAGACCGGCCCCTCGTCCTACTTGTGTAATTCTTAAAGGCCTTTATGTCATCACCATCCTGTTAAGCGCTACAAAATTTCAACACCGATAAATTAATAATTATTTCCAGTTCGATTTTTGTCCTCAAACTGAAATACTTCTTCAGAAATTTTTTATAGGGCAACCTTTATAGTAGTGTCGTTCAGGCTGTAGAATGGAACGTGAATCTAAAGAAATGGACGTAGGATCTTTCAGTAAACCAAAACAGAGGAGCAACTCAAGGTATGATGCATCCATTGTTCTATGTACAGTCAATGAAATTGAAAACTTGCCAAAATTAGTAAAACAGATAGATGAAATTGTTAAATTTAGTTTTCAGTATGTATTCGTTGATGATGGTAGTACAGACGGAACTCGAGAGTTTATTGAAGATTATACCAGAATGCACAGTAATGCCAAGTTCATCTTTAACCCATTCCTAAGTTCTACACTAATTGCTGAATACAGAGGAATGAAGAATTCTGAAGGAAGGTATTTAATAAAGTTAGATGCTGATTTGCAACATCCGCCAGAAATTATCAATGAAATATACAAAAAACTCTCACAGGGGTACGAAATTGTGGTTGCCAGTAGATTCGTTCGAGACGGCCCCCGAGCGAAGAGGAACCCAGCAAGAGGGCTTGTTTCGCGCGTTGCTGAGTCGCTTGCAAAATCGTTTCTAAAGGGAGCAAGAAGAACTAGTGATCCGTTATCTGGTTATTTTGGAGTCAATAGTAAATTAAAACTTGAAATTAATGAAAAATGGAGAGGTTTCAAGATGCTTTTATTCATCTTATCATTTAATCCGAAAGCGAGAACTATTGATGTCCCTTACAGGTTTCAAGAAAGAGTCAATGGCAAAAGTAAGATAGCTAATGGTTTGGATTTCATTAGAATATATCTTACAGAGCTTATTTTGGCTAAGAAAATAGAAATGAACGGACACTGAAGATCTGAACTGGTTCATACAAAGCGCAAATTATAATGACCCCCTGCCCTAATTTTTCAGAGTTCCTAAGAGATTTAATTTTGCAGAATATTCAAAAGTGCTTGTACAACATTTTCTGGCTTAAACTCTGATGCTCTTGCAACACAGTCCTCGCTGCTTAAACCGTGCCCGTTTTTCCATATTTCCGTCGCGACATTTACAAACTCTTCCTTAGATGAAACCAACCATCCCGTTTTGCCATTTATAATCGTCTCCGAAGGCCCTTCTTTATTGTAAGTTAGGACAGGAGTTCCACAAGACATTGATTCAATGGGAACGTATCCAAATGGTTCTTCGGTGAAGGGAAATGCCGTGAATAGAGCCCCTGAATAAAGGTTAACCAAGTCTTCAGTACTGACGTAGCCGAGATACTCGATAGCACTTCTTATTTTTGCGAGTGAAATACCAACTGGAACCTTGCTCCCAAACCCCTTCACTTTAAGCCCTCTTTCTGCGATTAGGAAGATGGGAAGAATGTCAGTCTCCTTCCCAATGTATGTCAGAACATAATCCCTTTTTCTGCCTACTTGTGGTTTAAATTTGTCAAAATTCTTAGAGGTCAAAACCACCCCTTCAATCTCGTATCCTAAATTCTCATAGAACGACGATAGATATTTTGAGTTTACAATAACTTTCTTAGATAAAGTTCTAAAGAATTGTAAGAGGTCTAAATCATGCTTTTTAATTGATTTTCCAAGGAATCTAACTGCTAATGCTGCAAAACTGTTGGAACTTTTTATGTCATTTAAAGGGTAATACACAGACCTTCCTTGGAGAAGCAGAATATCTGATTTGATTGGAACCGTAAGAGAAAGATTTATAACTTTGTCGAAGGATCCCAAACCTTGTACTTCCTTAGTATTTTTACTAAAATACGCTTCTCTAAACCAGCTCTCCAACCACATCATGCTTTCATTCTTCTTGCCAATCACATTCAAGATTCCATTAATCCAAAATCTTCCTTTGCCCCTTATCACTTTGATTCCAAGTGATTCCAACTCAGACAATTTATCTTTTGGAAAATGTGGTGAGAATATTGAAACGTTAAATGTTTTCTTTAGTATTTTGAGTACAGAAAGTGTAAATTCGAATTGCACAGAATAAGAATCACCGAACGGATCAGAGACCAAGAGCAGACTTTCCATCAAAAAGAAATTACGGAAACGCTAATTACCTTTGTTCTTTACAGTAGAGTCCAAAAAATCCAATAATCTTTCAGTGAATATTGGAGCCGAAAATCTCACTCTAGACTGAAGAATTGTTTTTGAAAACTCTAAATTAACGTCAAGAGCATTCTTTATGGCATCGACTGGATTTTCTTTGTAACCTATACCATAATTCCCCATCTCGATTATATCTACCCATGGGCCTCCGGACTCTGGAACTACCGGAACACAACCATATGAGATGGCGTCAGCTACGGCGATTCCATAATGTTCATTCCTCTTTGCGTGTAAATACACCTTAGCTCTCCTGTATAAGTTTACCTTTTCTTCTTCATTTGGATTCTTAACAATCTTCAAATTTGAAGGTGCAATTCTTTCCAGTTTGTGAAAATAGCCTTCATCTCCATCATTGACTGCACCTGCTATTACAAATTCGATGTCCCCCATGTTCTTTGCTGTGTTCAAAACTAGTTCAAGATTTTTTTGCTCGTTAATTCTCCCAAATGTTAACACCGCATTTCTTTTATCACTGAAGTCAATGTTGTAAAATTTATCCACTGGGATGAATATATAATCCAACCTATGGGGTAATATGCCCAGAATTGGAAACAATTTCTTTGACAGATCCAGAGTGAACTTTCCATGCGTTAAGAAATTAGCTCCATCATAGATATCATAAATTCTTGATTCTTTTATAGCGTGGAAGAGGTACTTATTCTTTATTTCACCGTTTTCGTCTATAATTGAATCGAGGAAGGAAAATCCGTGCAGATAATTGACATCCCCATTATAGAGGAACATATTGGGGTGATTATTGAATACGATATCGTAATTATGTCTTGCCATTATCTCACCTATCTCTTTTCTTAATCTTTTGACACTCAGAACCAGTGTTAACAAATTTATACCTTCTCTATAGGCGAACGAAGTCCTGAATAGTTCACTAAATTGCAAATTGCTCTTTGAGTTCTTGTCTGTTATAAGTGATAGTTCATTGTTCTCTATCACAGCATTGTAAAAGCGTGAAAAAAATGTCTGCCCGCCTCCCGTTCTAGAAAACTCTTCCATCGCCATTATTTTCATTATGCCTTGCCTTCCTTCCCCGCAATGAAACCAGATGCGAGATAGATTAATGAAGATATTGCAATGACATAACCAAAGGTGGCAAATATATGGACGTTGTAAAGAGAAGGGAAAACTCCGTAATACCCTAATGCAAATACAATAAAAAAGAGCAACGAGGAAAAGGCTACAAAAATACCTACTGCTCGCTGAAACTTTACAGTTACTCTGAATTTCTTCACTACAATTGGGTTAAATTTCAAGAATGCAGCAGCTATGATGAGGTAGGATGGAATCAATACAATTCCCAACGTAAGTCTTATATTGCCTAGGAGGGGATTAGAAGGCCTCACAGCGTTTGGGGATTTAATCACAAATGATGTGATCGTGAAACTACCGTATGCATAATTGGTCAAGAATGAGAATACAGAGTTACTCCCGTTGGAAGTGACATTGACAGTAAGTTCGTATCCTTTGCTAGTCAGAGGTATCGCCCTGACAACGTTCTCTCCTCCGTTTTGGAACGTGAAATCAACAATTGTAGATTTTTGAACATATCCAGGTATATTGCCGACTATCGAGAACTGCATCGAGTTGTTTATTCTTGTGATGACATTTGACGTCAAATTCATTTCGTAAAGTCCCTCTCCACTCGTGACTGGTATGGATTCACCTCCTGGATATCCTGTGGTGCCCAACCAAAGGTAGTACGTGGTATTTCTGTAAAGCGTAAAAGGGCCCTTAAGTTCAATATATCTGACATTATAGGAATTATCACTGAAACTAGCAGACGCGATTGCAGTAGCAAAGGGATTGAGAACTGTTGTAACTTTTGCGCTGAATCCGTAATAGCCATAAGTTGGTGCAATATTCACTACAATATAATTGACCTCGATTGTTTTGTTTACCTTAAACTCCTGAATCGCTTCTTGTGTAACCGGAAATAATTCATCAACCGCAAGACCAGCATTTATCGTTTCGATCCCGGGACTTGCTTCCTGGGTGAGATTAGCCTGAATTTTGTAATCTCCTTTTGGTAAAAATAGGGAGCCTGAGTAAGAGAAAGGCGCGCCCTGGACAGAATAACTTGTTGGTCTAGATTCAAAATAAAAGTCATTGATTACTGGAAGTGAAGTGTAATTCCTTTCATATGCAACGTATGTTCCAGAAGCCGCGTACAAGCCATATCCTTGCAAAGAATAAGGAGGGCCATCACTAGAGTTGAAGACAGTGAAATTTCTAGGAGAACCATATGCGGTAGTATTCCACGCGTCTGCGCTAACTATTGGATAGCTGTTAATATCGGCAAAAACCGATGCATTGTTGGGTATAGTCTTTGCGACCTCAAGTGCGCCAATACCAGACGAATTTACATTAGTAGGTACAGAGAATTGTGGAGATACGGTCCAGGAGATTATCATTGTGATTAGCAACAAAATTGTTAATATTCTTATTATAAGATTTCGGTTAAACGCAATTTTTCCAATCCTTGAAATGCCGTTAAGAGCTCCAAGTACCACGAATGGGAATGTATAGCTCAAGTAGTACCCTGTCCAGTAAGGGAAAACGGAGATCCATATTGCTACATACCACGGTATCTGTAACAAAGCAATAGGATCCAGAAATGAGAGGTAAAAGTACTGACTGTTCGTAAGAGAAATATAATTAATCTTCGATATTCTGGCTGAATTAATACCTCTGATGATGCTGTTGATTGATGACACATTCGTTCCAGCAAGATTTTCCAGGATACTGTGTTTACCCGCAGAGAAGTAATACGTCATCTTAAAGTCAACTAAAAAAAATGAGACCGATATCAGTATAAGAATCAAACCCGGTATATATTTCTTCAAGATTGCAAATTTTTTTTCCGAAAAAATACCTTTCAGATTCTTGCGATTCAGTTCAAGCACAATTAGAAACAGCCCGAACATACCACCAATAATTGTTGCGAATTCCATTGTCGATAGTGAAAGCAGAAAGAAGATTGTAAATAGAAGAACTTTTCTTTCGACATAGAAGTAGTAAGCGATAATGAAAAAGCCGGCAAACAGGGAAAGTGTCTCAAATGGATTGGTTGAAATAACGTTGTAAAATAAGTAGGTAATTGCAAAAAGCATCGCATTAAGATCGTTTCCGAATTTTTTCCTTGCTAAGAGGTAGAGAGGTATGGGAGCACTATAAAGTATTATTGCGTCTATCACGTACAGACTTGTCAAGTTTGGAGATATAGCATAGAAGGGAATCAAAGTGTATAGAATTGGTGAAAAATGAACTGCAAAATAAGAACCCCCAGGTACATTATTAACAAAGGGAAGATGTGACATCATTACACTCGTTAAAGACTGTACAGCAGTGGCTGTATCTCCTATCCAGAAATTATTACTCAGGTTATATGTGCTCGTTATGTTGTAAAAGGAATCGAATACGATCCAAATATACGTAAGTGCTACTACAAGAAGAAAATAGTTTATCTTGAATTTCAATCTCTCATTATGAACCATTACACCGTAAAAGACGTCAACTGTAATAAGTTTTCAGTGTATGACTAAAGCAAAACAGTCTGCTAGATGGTCCTGAGGCGTCTTTGCGTTTTCGTGATTAATTTCAAGCTTTTAAAGTATGTTGGACGTCATGAAAAAATTTTCTGAACACCCTAAA
>JAKBQK010000410.1 GCA_021835265.1 Thermoplasmata archaeon | reverse complement strand
CCTATCTATTCACAGAAGACAACAAGAGGATATACCAGGCATCCGAGGCCATAAGATTTGGAGAACTATACGTAAATATGCCTGGACCAGAATCATCTCAGGGATACCACACCGGGTTCAGAATGACTGGTCTTGCCGGTGAGGGTAGTAAATACGGCATAGGAGAGTATTTGCAACTCAAAAATGTGTATGTGGATTACTCAAGAGATAAGCTGAAATTGGGAAGCATTCCAGGCTTCTAATTCATTATTTAAATTCAATTAATACGGATGCATTCTCATCAAGAAGAAGTGGAAGAATCCATCCATATATACCATAATTTATGCTATCAACATCTTCTGAAATTTTATGCAATTCTGGAGCCTTTTTCACCGCAACGGTGAACATATCCTTCCTGAAAACGATTAGCTTCTTTCCAGATAGGTTTGGATTTAGCCTTATTCTATGCAAAATCCTGCGCACTGATTTGTAAAGATTTTCGTTACCATTCATCACTGTCATGAGAATCTCATATACACTGAAGGAAACTTGTGTCTCCAGATCAGAGTCAAAATTGTGATCGGATAAAATTTTAAGGGCTTTCAGAACAGAGGAAATAATTCCAGAGGCATCTGATTTTTCGCTCCTGATCTTTGTTGATCTGTTTGTAAGAGAAATTTTTGAATCTTCATAGATGTATTTCTCTATTATTGATCTATATTCATCTTCCTGCTTCCTGATCAGGAGGTTTCTGTAAATTTCCTTCATTCCTTTTTCAAGCTTGAATTCCATGGATATCTTCTCAAATGGCGCAATTGTATCCTTATTTCCTGGAAGGAGCACTCCACTTTCGTCCCACCTTATTGTTCTTAGACCTTCCTTCAGATATTCACCCGATGTTTTTTCTTTTTCACTGTCCGGGGAAATATTTCTCTTATTAGAATCCATTTTCAGGAATGCTGGATGGCTTCCAAGAAGGCCAGAGGCTTCATTCCATCCTGCATCGATCCTGTCAAAATCATGAGGTTCATATTCGTGAAGCAGCCTAAGGAATTCCCCAAAATGTGTTACTTCCTCCTTTGCTATATCTTCATGCACCTTCTTAAACGGTCCTTCAGGCATTAATCTGGACTGCTGGAGATAAAAATTAATGGCATCAAGCTCTGCAGCAAGGGCCAGTCTAATTGATCTGCTAATTTCTTCATTGTCGAACTTTTCCTTTCTAACAAGTTCACTTGGATCTTTTGAAAACATGATATTCTATTTCCATGACGTATATATGATTATCACTCTCAGTTTTTTACATCAATAGTTTGGAAATGTTATTATCCAAATTTTTCATTGCAATCTTCAATGTATCATATTTTTAAGGGTCAGAAGGACATATTGAAATTTCAGGTTGGAAACGGAGAGGAATTCATAGAAACAGGATTCCTTAAGGAGAATGAGGTCGAGGGTTCTCCCTCTTTTCAGTTAAGGGAAGAGGATGGAGGAACAAGAATTATAGTTCCTATTCTGGAGAGTGACCATATACTGGGGCTTGGAGAAAAGGCATTTCCTGTAGAAAGGAAGAGAACGACTGGAAAGATGTGGAATTATGACAGTTATAATTATTCTCTTGGATATGATCCCTTATATGTATCAATACCATTTTTCATGAAAACTGGAATAAATGAAACCATTGGGTACTTCATAAATTATACAGGCGAAATCAATTTTGATTTTGGAGTAACCGATTATACGAACATAATAATTGATGTAAAATCTGAAAACTTTTCCTTTTATGTCCTGAATGGAGAAACACCAGAAGTTGTATTGCAGAAATACACTGACCTTACTGGAAAGCCTTTTCATATTCCAGAATGGGCTCTAGAACACCAGATCTCCAAATATTCATATTATCCAGAGGAAAGAGTGGAGGAAGTTGTAGAAAATTATCAAAAGGCATTCGGACCTCATGCCGTAGGTTCAGTTTATCTGGATATTGACTATATGGATGAATACAACATTTTTACAGAGGATAAAAATAAATTTCCAGGAATGAAAGAAATGATTGAAAGACTACATGGAAAAAATGTCAGGGTAATTCCCATAATAGATCCAGGGCTTAAGGCAGACCAAAAAAGTGAAATATTCAGGAAAGGCCTCGGATCATATATAGAAACTTCCAGAGGTGAGATATATACAGGAGATGTATGGCCCGGTAAATGCGTATTTCCAGATTTTTTCAAGAAGGAGGGTGGAGATTTCTGGTTCGACGAGATGTCTAAATTTCTTTCTAAGGGCTATGATGGTGTCTGGCTTGACATGAATGAACCTTCAGTGCATAATGTTGAATCAAGAACAGTAGAAACTGATGCTGTTCACGAGGTGAATGGAAAGATGGTGAAACATTCTGAAGTACATAATGCATATGCACTGAAGGAGGCTGAATATACTTATAAAGCGATGAAGCTAGGAAAAAGTTATATTTTATCCAGATCTGGATTTGCAGGTATACAGAAATATGCTGCCATATGGAGTGGAGATGGACTATCAACATTTGAAAATATGGGTCTTCAGATTCCAATTCTTACTTCTTTGAGCATATCAGGGGTTCCATACGTAGGTTGCGATCTTGGAGGATTTTCAGGGTATTCAAGCCCTGAACTAATTTTAAGATTTTACCAAATGGCCCTCTTTTTCCCAGTATACAGGAATCACAAGGTGAAGATGGGAAATGATCAGGAGCTGTACGTCTTTGACAGTTATTACCGAAAAAGATTCAGTGATTTATTAAATATAAGACATAATTTTGTCCCCTACCTTTACTGGAAATGTGTTGAATCTGAGAAATTTGGCACCCCTGTTATAAGGCCGCTTGCCTTCAACTTTCCGAAAGAAGATGGCATATTCACAATCGATGATGAGTACATGGTTGGAGATGAGCTTTTACTTGCGCCTATTGTTGTTCAGTCTCAGGAAAACAGGGAGCTTTACCTGCCAGATGGTATGTGGTACGATTATGAATCATCTGATATATATATGGGACATAGAAGAATAAGATCAACAGGAGACCTTCCTTTATACCAGAAGAAGAATTCAATTATAATAGTCGGACAAAAAATCTACTATTTTGGGAATATTGAAAGGGAAGTATACTTTGGCAACAAATGGCACAGGTTCAAATCAGTGAATGGAACGGTAGAAATAGACGGAAAAGAAGATAGCGAAAAGATTGCAATCAACATAGAAGTGAAAAAACCTCTTTTGAAAGATCTGATTTCCTAGTTTATTGATTTCCTGTCTTCTATTTTCGCTCCTCCCAGAAGACCAACTATAACTCCAACTTCTGTAAATGTCATTAGAAACATAACCCTGAAATTATTTTGCGTTACAAGGAGAGAAACAACTATCCCAAGAACTGCTCCGACGGCTGCCCCTAAAAGAGCAAAAAGAAATACCTTTCCCATATCCATTTTTGGTTATTACATAGTTCTATTAATGAATTGGGATTATAATGCCTGATCCACTTCCAGATTTCAGTCAACAACGTAAACTGTAATGAAATAGTATAAATGCAATTTCAGATTACAGGATTCGATATTTTCTGGAGGATATATGTAAATATGTTTGCGTTAAGTGAAGAAAGCATTATCAATATAATAAGGGGTTTCAAAATACAATTCTACGTTTTCCTTATATTTACTATATTCCTAATGGTGCTAAGAGCAGTAAGAGCAAAGGTTGGGAAAACCTATTCAAGAAAGATAGTTATTTACCCTTTGATCTATCTTCTTCTTACATTATATTCATCCATAACGCTAACACTGTTTGAATTCGAATTTTCAATGGTAATATACCTCCTTGGTTTTATTATCGGTTTTATTATTGGTGATCTTTCTCAAATAATAAGAAGAAAGGGAAATGAAATATACCAGTCATCAGCAGGGGTAGCCATCGCATGGTCATTCCTTTTCCTTGTAAAATGGTATTCCTATCTATACGAACCTCATTTTCCAACCTTTGTTGACCCTGTAATTACAATTACATTTACCTTTCTAGCTGGAATAATTCTGGGAGAAGCCTTTGGAATAATGGTTAAACATTTCAGGACAAAATGAACTGTTCCTACAGGGAGGAAATTGAAACAGAGTACCCAAACTCCCACTCCTCTCCTGGTTTTAATATCTTCAGCATATTCCCGGTTTGGAAGGAATTAACTTCTGATGCCATGGGTTCTATGGCAACAGATATGGAATCGCTGAATTTACCATCATACACCATGAAGAATTCAGAATTTGTTCTTTTTACATCATACACAAAATAATCTCCCCTTAGCTGTATGTCCCCAGAATACATGAAACAGTCATCGTAAACATGTGACTCCTTTTTATAAAAATGACGGTAAAATTCAGAATAATTCCCAGAAGGAAAATACTGATCAATCTTCAGTGATTTTAGTGGCCTCGATTTCAGGAAAATTTCCCAGTTTGATCCTGTTACAAAATAGGGATGAAAACCAGGGCTCAATGGTACTGTGGTATTATGATTGTTGAAAAACCTTGCATTCTCCCTGAAACCATCATTACTAATTTCAATAACGACTGTAACATCCACATCAAATGGATAGGAATCATCCATCAGGTTCATTTTCATCCGAACAGAATTTTCGCTTTGATCAATTATGTCCCACTGTCGATCCTTGGCAAATCCATGAATTGAGTTCCCATCCAGATCTTTTTTAAATTCATAGGATTTTCCAAGCCATTCATATTTGCCACCCTTTATTCTGTTTGCGTACGGAAACAGTGGGGCGCATCCCCCATGGGTTTTATGTCCATCCTGAGTTCTTTTTATGATTTCATTTTCCCTGAACTCAAGACCTTCAATATAGCATCCATTACTGTCAATATCTGCCCTAATTGATTCATTATTCAGTGTTATCTTCATCGTTTCCATCCTGAATGAATCTTATAACCTTAAGATTTGGCTCAGTTCTCTTCAGAATTTCATGAAATGCCTTTCCAGAGTTTAAGGATTCATTGCAAAGCTGTATAGTTTCTTCAAGGGAAAGCAGTTTCCTAGTTCCATCTCTTCTTATTATGAGGGCCCTGCCAAGCTGGGAACAATCAATTCCCATCTTTTATCTCCTCTACCAAAAGATTGAGTCCATTTACGTCCTTTATGCTAACTCTGTCTCCCACTTCCGGTCTGTGTTCCCCAACATATTTTGCATTCCAGTTCTGTCCATCAACCCTCACGACCATATTTGTTCCGTTATCTCTCACTACCTGTCCAATCTTGCCAATCATGCTTTTAGTACCGGTAACTGCCCTTCCTCCCCTTGGGTACCATAAAACAAGTCTGTAGAACCATGCACCTAAGAAGAAAAAAACAATTGCAACAAGTATTATTGATATGTAAAACAGGTCGTCGCTTATCATATATTGAGATAGAATTGTAACTAATTAATATTTAGTAAGATTTCTCACCATTCAGTTCTTTCTGAGTTTATTTTGAGGTTCTATTACTAGACTCAATCCTTTCACAGAAATTATCTTCACCTTCGCACCAACTGGGGGTCTGTCTACACTCTGGTACTTTGCATTCCAGTTCTGTCCATCAACTCTTACAATCATATTTGTGCCGTTATCCCTTACGATCTGGCCTATTTGTCCGATTAAACTCTTTGTTCCAGTAACAGACTTACCACCTCTGGGAAACCATGAAACTATCTGGTAGAACCATGCACCAAGGAAGAAAAATCCTATAGCAGCAAGCAGCATGGATAGGTAATATACACCGTTAGAGATCGTAAATAAGCATTGCTATTTCATTATTTAATTTTATTTATATTGAAACGATTATCGTGTGTTTATTTATCCATCTTCTTAGTATCATTATCTTTTCCTGTATAGGGTTCCCTGTAAAGCATGCTCATGACTCCGCCTATTACAACCAATATGAAGCCTATGAGTAAACCGCCTTCACTTCCTGGAAGTGAAATTATTCCCATCAAAATACCAAGCCCACCCATTGATCTATGGAGATATACCCTTCTAAACATGACCACTGATGCTACAATTTCAAGTATGGGGGCAATAGCATCAGTCATAATCTCAAAGATTGCATTATCAGCTTTCAGGAAGCTTCCATTTTGAATTGAAAGATAAAGAATAGATAAAGAAATCACAAATGTTATAAATGCACCTATAAACATTACAGTAGCCGCATCTCTATTTTCCCTGAAATATGAGGAGAACTTCAGAAGAGCCCTTCCAGCCTTTTTAGCACGTTCGCTTACCATTCTAGTTCTTCTGCTTTTTCAATCTGTTAAGTATGAGAAAGAAGTCCTCAACAGTGTTCACATTATATGCCTGCTTTTCCGAAACATCAAAGGACTGGAACTCCTCACTTTTTACATCATCAGGAGGGGAGAAAAATATACTAACACCGCAGAAAAGTCCCTCGATTAACATTGATACAATACCCTTCCCACTTTTCTTT
>JAKBQK010000379.1 GCA_021835265.1 Thermoplasmata archaeon | reverse complement strand
ATCATCTGGAAGCTTGTAGTCCCAGTTCAGTATTCTGACAGAAACCCCTATGATTCCAAGTTTCAGCTTTGCTGTTGAGAAACCATATTCTATACCACTTCTTGCAGGTTCACCAGAGTACTTTATCGAACCAAAGAAGAATTTTTGGCTTCTGGCTCTTTCACCGGATATCTTTCCACCGATCTTGATCATTACGCCCCTTGCATTGCTTTCAATAATTCTTCTCAGTGCAGTGTTTCCTGCCTTTCTGTAGGCCCATCCTTTCTCAAGAGACATTGCAATCTTCTTTGAAACGATCTGCGGATTAAGGTCAGGGTTCTTTACCTCCTTGACTTCTATCCTTGGGCCTTCAATTTTGAATCTATTCTTTAGTGTCTCTTCAATCTCCTGAACCTTTGATCCCCTTCTGCCTATGACAAGACCCGGTTTGTTTACCACTAGCTGTATTGATGTATCAAGAAGATTTCTCTTCATTTCAATTCCACCGAAGCCAGCACTGTCCGTTTCTTTCCTGACATATTCTGAAACGAGAAGTCTTTTTATACTTTCGTTAATGAACTTTCTCTCTTTCATTCTTCAACCTCCTCTACAACAATGGAGAGATGAACCATATCCCTGTTGTTCGCACCAGCTCTCCCATATGCCTTAGGTGTGAATCTCTTCAGCATTGGTCCTTTATTTGCTGTTATTAAGCTTATCCTTAGTGAGTCCGTATCTAGCCCCTTGAATTCCGCATTAGCTTTCACGTTATCTATCAGTGTTTTGAATTGCTTGACTGCTCTGACAGGGTATCTACCAGGACCATATCCCTTCCTGTGTGATACTGAATCCAGATATCTAAAATATTTTATTGGTCTCTGCTTGTTCATTACATCATCTAGAAGTGCCTCTGCCTTTGAGAGGTTCATTCCTTTCAGATTATGTGCTATATTTACTGCATCCTTCAGGGAGATGTTACAGTTCTTCCTTATGGATCTGGCAGATTTTTCCGGTATTTCATTTAATGAGTATCCTTTCATTTTAAATCACTTCAGTGGCATGAACTTTGAAGACCTTGTTGCACCTACTCCTGGTCCAGAGTGCTTTACTTCTCCCCTTGTTAATGCGAATTCTCCTACATAATGTCCAATCATTTCAGCTTTAAGTTCGAATTTTACGTAACTTTTACCGTTGTGAACGTGCACTATTTTTCCAACATATCTGGGAAGAATTATAAGGTCCCTTACATGTGTCCTGATTTCAGGTTTCTTTCCAAGTAGTCTCTTTACTACTATCTTTTGATCTGGCCCCATTTCTCTTTTTAAGCTTCTTCTTACTCTTGCTGGAAACACTTCCATGAGCTTTTCCCTGTCCATTTTCTGGAGCTCTTCCAGTGTATATCCCTTGTATTTGAATTCCTTGGATCTGCCCATGGCAACTTTTTGGGACTTCCTGCTCCTCCTTCTTATGGACTTCGCTGATGCCTGTCTATTTGTGGTCATTTAATCTTCCTCCTTTTAGGTGATAATCTTCCTACTTTCCTTCCTGGTGGTGTACCCCTTCCAACTGTGCTTGGTCTACCAACGTGCTGATGATTTCCTCCTCCATGAGGATGGTTCACCGCATTCATTGCAACACCTCTTACAGTATAGGCCTTTTTAGCCTTGCTCTGAAGATAGTGTATGTGTCTTCCAGCCTTTAGGATTGGAATATCTTTCGCTCCTGTACCAGCAACAACTCCTACTGTTGCTCTGCACTGTGGATTCACATTCTTTATAGCTCCTGACGGCAATTTTATTGAAACAAATTCCCCGTGACTTATTACCTGAGAGTATGCACCTGCAGTCCTGCAGAGTTTTCCTCCATCACCCGGTACTGTTTCTATGTTATGAACCAGAGAGCCGTCTGGAATAAATCCAAGGTAAGTAGAATCCCCACTTTTGGGATTTTCTATTTTACCTATGTTAACTGTCTGGTCAACGTATGCACCGTTGAATGCTATTTGGTACAGTTTTTTCTTGTTAGTACCATCAAGGACCAGAACTGGTGACGTCCTGCCCGGGGCGTGAATAATATCTTTTACTTTGTAATTTCCGTCCTCGGGTATTCTCATTGGGCTCACATGTCTATGCCCAGGACTCCTGAACACCAGTTTGCCCTTTCCTCTTCTCTGTGTTATTAATAGTTTACCCATTTTAATACCTCAGTAAATTCCTATCCTCTCTCCAATCTCTTCAGCATTAAACTCTGGAGCAAGTTTAATCACTGCTTTTTTTCCTCTCTTTGTGTAGAGAACATTTATTTTTTCAACCTTTACATTGAACTGTTTCTCCACATCTTCTTTTATTTGTTTCTTTGTTGCCTTCCTGCTAACTATAAATGTAAGTTTGTTTTCAGTCTGACTTTGTATCATGGTTTTTTCTGTTGCAGTTGGTGAAATAATAACGTCTTCCATCTTCATTCTACCCCCATATTCTTAATTGAACTTTCGGTAAAAAGGATCAGTCTTCCTCCTTTTCCTCCTGGAGCGAGTTTTGATATTGAAATATTTTTACAGTGCGATACCTCAACTCCTGGAAGAGATTTAAAGGCTGTAAGATGCATGGGAGAGTCTGTTACAATAAGAATGCTCTTTGGTGTCCTGTACGTCCTGTTCCTCATTGTACCTCTGCCAGCCCTGATCTTTGTTCTGTCCTTCGCCCTTTCTATATCGTCCCATACACCAAGAGACTGAAGGAAATTTCTTGCCTCCCTTGTCTTTCTAATATTGTTAATATCATCATTAACAACAACAGGGAAGGTAAGTTCTTCAGAAAACATGTGACCTCTTTTCCTTACAATTTCAGCATTTGCAGCCATGGTCAATGCAGTTTTCCATGCTATCTCTTTTTCTTTCTTGTTTATCTTTAGTTTGAGTACCTTCTCTGCTCTTGGAGAATGTGGACTTCTACCTCCCTTTGTGCTTCCGAGTAATACTGCCCTTGAACTTCCGGATACTCTGGGCATTCTAGAAATACCCATTCCTGGCCCTGATGTATGCCCAACTCTCCTCAGTCCTGCATTGGGTGAGGAGCCGTAGGGCTTTCTGTATGAAAGTGTTACTGCTCTGAAAGCCTTCTGCATTATATCTTCTCTTAACTCAGACTGGAAAATTTGAGGTACCTCTACCTCGTGATCAACCTTTCCTTCCATATTGTAAACTGATGTTTTCATTTTTAATCACCCTGCTTGGATTCCCTGGATATATATGCAACTTCCAGATTCTCAACAGATGGAGATTTCTGCCTTGATGGATCCCTGAATTTAATTAACCTCTTTATTGGACCTGGAACTGAACCGTGAATCAATACATAATTTGTTCTAACCAATCCGTAGTTTACAAATCCTCCTTTAACGTTGATATCATCCTGACCCTGGGATTTGGCATATTTTATGATCCTCATGTTCTGTTGCGTCCTCTGGTGCGATCCCATTTGTCCTGCCTGAGGAACCTGCCATCTTATCCAGTCTGGGTGCCATGGACCCAGTGTTCCTATCATTCTCCTGTGATTTCTATTTTTTGTTGGAAGAAGTTTGACTCCAAATCTCTCAACGTGACCTGTGAATCCCTTTCCCTTGGTCACTGATATAACATCCACAAAGTTTCCTGGTTTTGAAAAGTCTGTAAATTCTATTTCTTTTCCCAGTTTTTCAGTGGCATATTTGATTCTGGCGTCTACTGTTGAACCCCCAATTCTGGCTTCATAAATATCAGGTATTTTCTTTGGAACCCCTGTGATAAGCCATGGCTGAAGCATCAGCATAACTCTAACTTCTGTGAGATCCTGTGGAATTTCTCTTTCGTTTTTCTTTTTTACCTCTGGAATTACTTCAAAAATCTCCTTATCCAGATTGTCTGCCCACTTTTCATAGGTTACTCTTAATCCGTCTTCGGTTTCAGAATATCCCCTGACACAAACTACCTTTGCTGGTGGTACCTCAACTACTGTTACAGCAGCCATTATATTTCTTCCTGCTGTTGTACTACTCTTTCTGTAATCTACCATCTCAACATGTGTCATACCAACCTTGTAACCTCCAAAAGATTGGATTTTAACATTTCCCTCAATCTCTGGCCAGCTTCTGATTGTAGACTTTAAGCTAGGCTTTCTCTTTCTGTGATAGTATCCAATAGATCCTCTTCTAGGATGATGTGGTGTTGCCATATTTTTTTCACCTCTACCGTTACACCTGTTTTGCAACAAAAATTTTTGTGCTCAACTGTGGATGCCTTAACATTGCCACTGGTGTATGGTCTGTTCTTTCAGATAATGTAAGACCGTATTTAAAGATTTATTAATTCCTTTTCGTTCTATGGATTGTTAAGCATGGTGCACTGGTATATATGATGGTAGATAGTCATACTTTTTGGAAACTTACTCCTGCTCAGAAAGAAAGAACAGTTCCAGAAAGGGTGAAATGTTGTTTAGTATTCTGTTCTTCGCCTTATTAAGGTGCTCTTCAACTGTAGATTCAGAAAGGGAAACAATTCTGGCAAGAGATTCTATTTCTGTGGCCTTTGGTATTTTGAAGTAGCCATTGGCAAGTGCTATTTGCATAATTTTTGCCTGCTTTACAGTTAAGTCGGAGAAAATATCAGATACGGAAACAGTTGATACACTTCTCAGTGTTTCTGGATGTATGGACTTACTCTTTTTTATTTTTACCTCACCATATTTTTCGAATGCCTGAATCAGTTTTTCAATTGTACCAGTCTCAATGACTATGAGAGTAATAGTTTCCAGTCCATTATCGTAAACTACTGGACCTTGCCACAGGGAATAGAGTGATTCAGCTATGCGTATTGATGAATTCTGGATGCTGCACCTGCATTTCATCATGAGTTCCACCTTACCTTCTTTGTTCTCTCTGTAGACTATGGTTGTTCCAAGCTTCTGTTCTATATTTGCAAATTCATCTTCGAGAGCCTTCAGATCATTATTTTTCCCGTAGAATTCAAGGTAGTCTATATTAGAATTGCACCATCTCAAGAATTTTATATTTGCAAAATCCTTAGATAACTGGTTGAATGCAAGGTGATTATCTATAACAAGATCGATTTGCCTCATGAAAGCCAATCCACGTTGGCTATAAATATATACCTTATCTATTGATATGAATATTGGTGATAAAAAATGGCAAATGTAATTGTTGAGCACAGATGGAAACCAAAGAATGGAGAAGAGGTAACAAAGGTTGTAGGGAGCATAGTGCAGATGTCCAAGGATGGAAAACTTCCAGCAGGATTTCAGCTAAAATCCATAAACGTCATAGGATCTGAATCTATGGCAATATGCAACTGGGAAGCACCAAGTGTTAAAGACATGAAAGATCTCCTCGAAAAGGTAAATCCACCAACAAAACACGAAGTATACGAAGCACAGAGACTTGTGTAAATTATTAATGAGTAGACGTAACATTGGGTTTATAAAAACCCTTTACAAAATTTAGATTTTTTGGATTATCCACTATGGTAATTAATCGAATTTTTTGGCTTCAATAGATTTTGCCAGTTCTGAACTACTTTTCAGATCTGCGAACCATTCTCCAAGTACACTGTTTTCTAATTCCACTATCTGACCTGCACTAATATTCTTTCTATCATATGTGCTATGCCCATCTGATGCAAGAATGATCTTATATCCATGGGCAAAAGCATCCCTGATTGTTGAGTCAACACAAAGCTCCGATTGCATTCCACAAATTATCAGGTTCTTGATTCCTTCACTTTTCAATACCATATCAAGATCGGTTTCATAGAATGCATCGGGATAGTTCTTATGTATAACTGTCTCAGATTCCTTCGATAAGAATTCGTCGTAAATTGCCCATCCCTCAGTTCCTGGTTCGAGACTATCCCCTTTTTTTCCTGAGTGTTGAATCATTATGACTGGATACTTCCTCTTCCTTGCAGAATCCAAAATCATTTTCACATTTCTTATAAGATCTTCTTTCATGAAAACTTTTTCTTCACCGTTAAGCATTCCGTTCTGAAGATCTATTACAAGAATTGCAGTTTCTTTCATCACTACAAATATCTAATTCCTATATATAAATTAACAATTTTAATATTACGAAGATAATGAATTTATTTTGTTATTCAAAGAATATTACAGTAAAATTTATGACTACTGAACCTTTTTAAGATTATCCTTTCTTCTGTTTATTAGATAGGAGGATATATCCTCAACAGAATCATCCTTTTTAAGATTTGAAAGGCATATAGGACATGCTGTAATAATTTTCTCGGTTCCAGTTTCCTTTAGCTGTCTGAATCTCTCTTCTGATATATTTGAGGAAAGTTTTCCATAGAGTAATTCATCTGGTCCTCCACAGCAGAATACCTTCTTCCCTGAACGAAATGGCATACTTACTTTCGCGATTGATTCAAGCAACTTTTTTGGCCTGTTATAACCCTCACCTCTGAGAACAAGATGACAGGGCTCGTGATATGTTATATTATCAGAAGTTCTCTGGAAA
>JAKBQK010000248.1 GCA_021835265.1 Thermoplasmata archaeon | reverse complement strand
AGAAAGGAAGAGAAAGTACATCGTCGCATACTGCCATCTCAGGAATGCATTGAGGACATTCAAGAGAAGCAGGATTAAAAGTGTTGAGCCTGTTTAATCATCACTCGGTATCCAATAATCTCTCCCACACTCGTTCAAATAGACAGGTTTAAATATTGCATATAATGTCGCTAATTCATGAGAAGTGAGAAATTCATTGAAAATTTCCTTATTCCATTAATTATCGCTTTTTCAGTGTTTTTGTTCCTCCCAAGTAATAACTATTATATCTTTGGACAGGACTCGCTTCCATTTTTTGGGCAATTTACATTTTACCAGAATCCTCTTTTTGAATTTAACAATGGTATTGAGATGGTTTATTTCTCGTTATTTAGCGAATTTTTTATCCACATTTTTTCAAACGTGACTCTATCTCAACGTATCCTGATATTTTTAGCAACTTATCTTTCAGTTATAGGTTTTTTTGACTTAATCGATGTCATAGCTCAACTGTCAAACAAAGTAGAAAGGACAATATCAAAGTCATTAGGAGCCATGTTGTTTCTATACAACCCGTTTACACTTTCCATTACATGGGCACATTTTGCTGGTTGGTCCTTGTTAATACTTCTTTCTCCGTTCATAATATCGTTCCTTACAAACACTGTGTACAATGGAGGTAATATCAGGAGATTTAGCTTAACTTCTCTTTTAACGATGGTCTTCGTTGGGGGTTTAGTAGGGGGTTTTTATCCTTTCTTCCTTCTCATAGTTGCCGTTTTTCTTATTTTTCTATTTTACAATATGATGCTCCATATAAGTGACAGAAACGCTTTGATATCGATGATAAGAAGAATGATTTATATAATAGCTTTCGTTGGAGTTTCAACTCTATGGGCCCTCATTCCACTTTACCAGGGAACTTTTTCATCTATATCTTCATCATTTAATGGATCTTATTTGATACGTTTTTTCCTTGGTGAATCCTCAACAACAACTCTACCGAATGTATTATCACTCACAGGGTACTCTTGGTTATATGAAGTTTCAAACGCCTATCCTTGGATGTCTTCTTTTTCCCAGTTACAAGCATCCGCATACATTTTATTATTCTTTATACCTACTATCCTAATCATTTTGAAAAAGTTTCAGAAGATCTTTCCGCTGACCTTGATAGCGCTGTTAGCTGTGGTATTCTCTACAGGTTCAAATTTTCCATTTGGTTTTATCAATGAACATTTGCTACTTCTCAAGGGGCCATTTCTCTTTTTAGTGAACGCTTATTATTTTGTCTTGCAGTTTTACGTACTGTTTTTGGCAGTGCTGCTATCACTTGTTTTTTACAGACTTGTAGCAAAAGACAAACAGGAGGAGCCTTCAACTAGTAAATGGAATATTCATAACTTCTTTCCTAAATTAAGAGCAAATTATCAAAAAATACTTGCCGTTGTACTTATATTATTCATGACTAGCACTTTTTTCTATCCCTTCGCTACCGGACAAATATATCAGAAGAATGGTCCAAATATAGATGCCATAGATATTAATAATGGCCTTCTCGGGCTTGGAAACTATTTAAGAGAAAATTATAGTACGCCGGACTATTACACACTTCTGATACCTACTTCATCAGGTGGTGTTTACCTAACTTACAATAATAACAGCACATTCAAGGATTCGCGAGGTTTAATTAGCACAGTGGATCCGTATCCATTGATATGGCAAAATAATAGTTACTTAGCAGAATCGGTTGAAAATTACCTTTCCTCTGGCAATTTCCAAAATTTAGCGGGTGCTCTAACTTATTTACATATTAAGTATGTTATTTTTACAAGTCATTATAGTATTAAGTATCCATCTATGGTCAAGAGTCCCAATGGCCACTACTATAATTTCACTGGTATCTACGATGCACTGGCATCAGCTTTTGGAAACCCAATCAGGTTCGGCTCCTACTATGTGTTCACCAATTCATTTGCTAGTCCGACTCTGCAGTTGGTTACACATCCTGTTCTGGTTAATACCACATTAACAAAGTATCTTGACTTTCTAGGTTCTATAGATCCTAGCAAAATTTCAAAAACGCAGTTATCCATTCTTTACCACGCAATTATTTCCAATAAGATATCTAATAATGGGAAATTACAGTTATTAAAACCTTTAATACAAAATGTCTACGAAATACCAGCCAATAATTCTTATTTGTTGATGTATAATGGTACAATTGAGAATCCAATCAGTGGTGGTTTTACCCCTTCTAAAGGAAAAATAAGTATAACCCCCCTTAAAGTAGCATCCATATCTAATACGTCAAGCTATTCTACAGACATGCTTTATGCTAACAACAGGCTTTCCGCCAACCAATCTTCATATCTTAGTATAAACCCACCAATGGACCAACCTTCATCATTCAAGTTCCTTTTTAAATTATATAATCTACCATATAAAAGCAGAGATTTTTTTAATTTTAAATTCGGAAATGTTACTTTAAGTGCACAGTTTATTAATTTGAGCCGAAACGGAAGTAGTATGGTTCTTTCATTAATCGAATATTTTCCGGGAAGAGCACCTTTTGCTTGGAAAAACATCCTAATACCTGCCAATTCTGTCGGAAACAATATTTCTTTTTCAGGACAAATCAATTCAAACTATTCACTAACCATACATATACAAGAGGCTTCCTTAGGATTCAACACATCTGTTAACTATTTTTTCTACGGATCAAATAACTACTATTCTGATCCAGGTTACAACGCGTCTAATTTTCAACCTGACTTTGCAATTCCCAACCAGTATGAATTACGATTTAATACTGGCGGAGATTTTCCAATTGTATTCTATAACTTTACAATTTTCAAGGAAATTCCTATAGAATACATCTTGCTTGAGAATTTGTCGTCTCTGCCGCAAATTCAAAACATATCAATACAAACATCCATATTTGGAAATTATTATCTTACCAACATTACTACTAATGACACCTCTTATCTATGCTTCTTCGGCCCACCACAAGGGAACTGGAATGCTTACATTCAAGGTTCTTCAGGCAAGTTACCGATATTTGATAATAATAGGTTTTCATATGTCTATAAGATATCTCCAAGACTTAACAGTATTTCTATACATATAGAGTATCAAAGTTTAGCACCTCAAATGTTTTCAATTTCACTGATCGAATTTGTAGTTCTGATCATCGTTTTAATTATGAGTTTTTGCTATGAGATAAATAAAAACTGGAAAGATAAATCGAAAAATAAAAGATAGCGGATGAGGTTTCATACCAAAAGACGTTGAGCTTTTGTAGCTATTCCTCATTAAGAATTTTATCAACGGTTTCTAAGAACTTGCAAAATATCTCCTCATTTGAAATGAACTCAGCTTTACAACCTTTGGAAGCAAGTGATTCTCTGATGGCGATAACTAAAGATTCTGTGTCTGGTTGCGTAGTATGAATACAGGGGTGATCCCCCATGTATGAGTTGCAAGTCATAACTACCCTTTTTCCAAGTTTCAGGCCTTCTGCCGCGGTGAGTGGAAATCCTTCAAAAAATGACGGAATTACGATGAGCGAAGAGTTTTTCATAAGTACCATCTTTTCTTCTCTCGATACCCTTCCAAGGTAGAGAAATTTGTTAAAGCCGTTTATCTTGCAATACTCCTGCAATTTCGAAAGGACTCCTTGATCCTGACCTGCAATTAGTAGAGGGATATCAAGTGATCGTGATGCCTCAAGAAGAGATAGGAGATTCTTTCTGTAATCTAATCTACCAACGTAACAGAGGTACTCGCTGAAGCGATGTTTTAGCAAATCATTTTCAAAAGAGAATTGTTCATTAAATTCATCATAGAATACTTCTAATTCCGATAGTTTATCAGGATTTAAGGCAAATAAAGTAGCTATATCTCTTGATTCACCTTCTGATAACGTAATTATTTTGTCGAACTTATTTAAAATGAATTTCATGAAAATCTTGTCAAATAGAAACTTTAGAGTCCTATGTTTAGTCGAATCATATTTACGTAATTCTTTCCTTTCAGAAGAATTTAAGAAAAACGATCCATGGGTAAAAAGTATCTTCGTATTCTTTTTCCGCAGAGGTATTATTTTGAGCAATTCTAACCTATGAATACCTTCTATGATCACAACATCAAAGTCTTCTGTCTTCTTAGAAAATAGTTTATGGTAATCAATAGGAGTCACATCATAACCATGGTTGGATAAAAGACGTATCAATATATTTGCGTGATTCTCTATTCCACCCATTATCTTTTCTGCAGGGTCAGAAATAACTGAAAAGTTTGGTCTCATGTCCCACCATCTTTTTTTTTGCAAACAGCTAACATCCTTGTTCCTCCGCGACTGCTAACTCTGGCAAAGAATCTGTCTAGATAAAAGACAAACTTTATCTTAACTGAACCATCTTGTGGTAATGTCCTACCAATGCTTTTTAATGAGATGAGATCCAACCCATGAGAAATAAGCATTTCCTTCATAGCTTTCAATGTGAATACACGTATGTGTCCAACGCAGGTACCATCCTTAGTGAATGGCTTTGCGTAAGGATGTACGGTTGAAACCTCAGTATCAACGGGCTGGAAACCCAGTAATAGGGAAAATACATTTAAAAAGCCCGCAAGATTTGGCGTCGTGATTACTAAGATACCATTCGGAACAAGTTTTTTTAGTGCTTCTTCAAGGGTTCTATCGGGATCATAAAGATGTTCTATGACTTCAGTCATAATGATACAATCATAAGGTCCCGTAGAAATATCAGTAAGTTTTTCTACAGGTGCTGTAATATAATTTATTCCGTTTATCCTCCTAGGAGGTTCCCTGATATCCAAACAATGCAATTCTCTGCTATTTATGGCATCTCCATAGAAAAGTAAATTTGCTCCGGTTCCACCACCTACGTCAAGGATGGATGATCCTCTCCCACAATTTTTAGTTATTGCATCTATTACATAGAATAGAAGACCCTTATTTTTCACTTCCCATTTCTTCCACTTGATTTCGTCATCAATATCGCCAAAAGATAAATTTGAATAAAAATCCTTAACGCTTTCCATCTATGAAATGAATGCAACAGTTAATTATAATAGTTTTCATATGCCTAGTATGCCCTCAGAGTCCGAAGATGCGAAATATGAAAGAAAAAAAATCTTATTTATTTTCGATTCTAAATTCTCAGAATGGAAGGGGACACAGAGATTTTTTTATGAATTTGGTAACTTCTTAGTACTCCATGAATACAAAGTCACACTTATTGAAAACGACAGGAGGTCAGCGGAAGAACTTATGCAAGTTGCGGTTGATTTACCGTTCAATGTTATAAGCTTAAGGTTGCGAAAAATATTTTCAATTTATTTAGTTCCAAGAAGGATTATAATGGATTTAAACCCAGATGTTATATATGTAAATTCTCTTAACTCTTTTCCCATCTTTCCATTCTTAAGGTTTAGAATTATATTTGGAATGCATGTAATACATGTTAGTTCTTTTAAGTATGCGTTACTAGGGCAGCGGCTTAAATTCTGGATCAAAAAACTTCTTTTCTCACCGATAGTTAAATTCATATGGAAAAATAAAAACATCATGATACATGCACTAAACACAGATCAACGGGACTGGATAATTAATATCACCAAAAACAGATTTCCAGTTAAGGTCATTGGCAATCCTGTTGATTGCGAAATAGATGACAATATCGCATACCTTGAGAATATGAAAAAGAATGAGAGGTTTACGGTGCTATTCTTTGGTTCACTATCAAGAGAGAAAGGGTTCAGTGGGTTCCTAAGTATACTGAACTTTATTAGTTCAAACCATTTACTTGAGGGAGTATCTTTCATCATAGCCGGTGGAGGTAAATTGAAATCAGAAGCAGAAATGATATCGCGCAATAACAGTAATATAACATTCATTGAAAGACCGGGTGAGGAACAGAAAAGGAAGATCATGCTCAGTTCCGATCTTTTCGTATTTCCATCCATCAATGAAAATTTTCCAATTACTGCTGTAGAAGCACAGTCAACGGGTCTTCCCTGCCTTTTTTCCGATATCACTCCACTAAAGAATATGATCATCGAGGGAAAGAACGGCTTCTGCATGCCATTGAGTGATGGTTTTGAAAATAGATTCTATGAAAAAATAATTAGATATAGGTATTTATGGGCTTCTGATTATGAGAAATATAGGGAAATGAGAGTTGAGATTGCTGAGACCACGAGGAGGCTCTGTAAAGAAAACGTACTGCCACAACTCTTGGACATGGTTGAATCGTTCCTGAAAACAAGAGAGTTACCCTAGATTAACTCGTCGTTAGTCGGAACGTTCCATTATTGGTTTCTGGAGAAATACGTATTAATGTGTTTGCAAAATGTTTTGCCTCAATCTTTATTTAAGAGGGCTCATCTAACTCTGATCTTGTATATTATTTTAACCAGACATAAACTCTCATGTCTGGTCAGGGATACGCGTTTTTGATCTTGTGGGTAACTCCTCGTGGCTCAGCATGCGTCTCCCTTCTTTCATTCCGTACCCGGATG
>JAKBQK010000388.1 GCA_021835265.1 Thermoplasmata archaeon | reverse complement strand
CGCTTAAAACTTAAATTGCTTAGAAAATTATCCAATTAATAATTTAGAAATCACCGTTAGAACCTCATGGCACACTTCTGATCGGGCTTTCCTTATATAGTACCGATGTAAATTTAGAAATATATTTTACTGTAAATACTTACTCTGATTTCACTGTTCAATACCATATGATTTCAAAACATTGCATCTTCTTGACTATTATATCGGGTCAAGCCAAATAGACTCGGAATTAGCTTTCTTTATATTGTTCTCCATTGGAGGTTAAAGCATCAAATTTCTGGTTTTGATCTTCAGATATCAATTACTGCCGATTCTTTTGAACTCTAATTTAACTTGAATTGACGCTGTACTCGTAAATAAAAACATTTCACATCATTAAACTTAATAATTTTATTTCTTCTTGCATAAAAAACCAAACATTTTTCTTCAGAGTAATTTAGCTTAATTAGAATGACTTCTCCAATGATAGGATTTAAGGAATTTGACAGAATAAAACCATCAGAATCCAACAAGATAACAATTAGACTCAAGGATGTCATTGTCGATAGATCGCTTTTTGTTTTTGATTCTCATAGCAGCCGAGACAATAATGGCATGGCATTCCTTGACAGTATGTTTTCCTCTACAAAACATCAAAGGTTTAGATATAGTTTTACTGAAAATGAGCCCCCACATTCAGAAACCATTAAGAAAGCAATTGGAACCTCCTCATCTGTAATTGTGACACTTTCAAGGTTTATGACAAAGCCGCACACAGCTATGTGGGTAGGATATGAAGTTGGGACTGCCCATGATTTGTCAAAGAACATAATAGTTTTTGAAAATTTTGAAAGTGATTGGATTAATCTCCCTGTTCCCTATGTGGATGCTTATATCCAACGGCCAAAAAAATTAACGAGTTTTTCGGAACCATTCAAGACAATAGCTGAATCTGCGGGTATGCAGTTTAAACCAGATACTAAACCCAAGAATGCTTTGTATGCTGACTTTATTACTTGCCCAAATCCCAACTGCAAGTCTAAATATTACGGAATGCTGTACAAGATGCCCTTCCCTTGTCCTGTATGCAAGCATGAAATCAAAGCATCAAATTTAGACATTGATAAGGTGCTAAGCAATTTGAAAGAACAAGCTCTCGCATTTGATGAATGGTTTGATAGGTCGACAAGTGTTTCTAATGTTCTTTGAGAGGGTGGAAGAAAATTAGACAAAATGAGTTCTCTACTATTCATCAAAAAATTAAGGTTCAGAGAGGTCATCTGAATTGAAAACCAAGCGCAGTTGGCACTGTTTATTGAGGGACAAACCAGCAGAACATTACCTCTGTTAGTTTTAAAGGAATTAAAGAAAACTCTCGAGCGTGCTTAATTATATTTGGATATCGAGATTTTTCAAATAACCCTTTCTTTTTATCATTAAAATGTGCAGTATCTCATTGGGAAAATAGTGAATAGCATGATGAGGGTATAGACAAAGAAGGTGAGGTCAAACGAAGTTATTAAGTATGTTGAAGTTTCTATTTGCATGAAAAATACAGAAATTGAAAATGATTTGATAAACGAAAGAAAGAATATACTTGAGGATTATGTTGCTGCATATCAACAATTTTCAGATTTCAATAGAAAGAGAATGAATTTTCTTATTTTAATGCGTTCACCGTTGGTTATACTTATAGGTATAATATTTTCTGGGATTTTAGGTGCAAGGATTGGTAATATCTGGTCCTATAAGTGGTTTCTTGGAGTTGGAACCATTGGGGGCCTGTCATTATATGCTGATTTCTTAATTACAAGAAAAAGAATTGAATTAAAGGAAGAATACTTGTCCTCTGGTAAAGAAGCAAAAGCCTGGGGAGATTTATTGCAGATTTACCAAAAACATGACTATGACTTGAAAAAAGCACTGACCAATTTTACAGATTTTCAGGGCATTTCAGATATTATCAGATTGTACAAATTAGAAAATATGGTCGCTACAAAAATTGAGATGGAGTTAGAAAAATTAAGACAGAAGAATGAAGAAAACGGAAAGAGGCGTTTTAGATTTTAATTCCGATTATAATTGACCTAAAACATGGTAATTTACTTGATGGGTCATACAATGGTAAGCCACCTATTTTAACACGATTCAATTTACATTATTAATTTTGGCAAAATTTTAAGATGGGCGTATCTTCTTCTTGATCACAATGGTTCCCAGCCTGCCCTTTCCGCTACTTCTGAAGTCTATAAATCCATTTTTTTGCAGTATCAGTAATGTAGGCAAAGCACGCTTGTAGCCAACTTCCCTTAATACTGATGTTGTCAACTTCTCTCCTGCTTCAAAATTTGATAAAATTTGTTCGACTTCGCGTTGGTACTTGATCCTTTTTCTCTTATGACTCCCCTTTGCTACCTCTTCAAACGATTGTCTCAGAATCAACATTCCATTATCGTCAAACATCGGATTCATATCTCATCGCTCTCCACCTTCACATCCTTCCCTGGAATAATCCGCTTACATCTCTTGCAGTAATGGCCCACATTTAGATTTCTTATCCCGACAGCCATTAATGGCATCAACTTCTTATGACACTGCTTACAATTAGGCATTCATTACCTTCCTGACACATTATATTGGTCACCCTGTTTTCCTGCTGTTATTTTGTAAGTTTATATCTCATCCGGTTAAACTCCGCCAAGCACTACTGGCGTTATTATGAGATATGAAATTATCAGCCAGATTACGAACATTAGGATCATCGTTTTGTAGCCAAGCACGAGACGGTGAAAGATCAATGTAATTGCTATGGCAATGAATATGGGAAATGCCAGCATAATTCCGTTTAGCTCGTAGTATAAGGATGTGCCTTTTCCAATAGCAAAATCATTCATGAATTTCAGAATGACGAGAATGATTCCCAGCATAGTCAGAAGCATAGTCCCAAACACTCTCGGATTGAATCTTGTTATTACGCCTGCCCCAAGCATTTCAGATCATCTTCCTTATGTCAAAAATCTCGTCAAGTATGATTCTTGATCTGCTTCCATCTATGGAGTCAATCAAGACCAATGATCTTTCGTTCAGCTTCAACAACAGGCCATCCCTGAATTTCGGAATTGAAACGCTTGTGATACTCCTCTTCTTTGGCGTAAAACCAACAGAAACAGGTTGTCCAATGAGCCTTAAAGCACTTCCATAAATGTCTTCAAAATCCATTTAATGCTCCAGCATTTTCTTGAATGCATTTTTAAGGTTAGGGTCTGAATTGACAATATTCCCGGCCCCATCTTTTATTCGAAGTATGATCTTTCTCCTCTTGTCATTTAGCTGTCCCAATTCTCGCATTAGGTCAGCGAATTCCAATTTGCTCAAGTAAAGTGAAGACAAAGAAATCGTTCTACCATCAACTATGATGGTGTCGCGCTCCTTTCCCTCTTCATCGAGAGAAGCAACTGTTTTTCCACGCCTGTAGGCTTCTTCCTGAAAGTAAGGGAGATACTTCCAGTCCATGCATTTGCGACAGACCAGGGCAATGGGAGTGAAGTGTTTCATGTGATTGCCATCAGTCCACTGGATACTTGCTGTGTTCATCAGGGTGCCATCACGGATACAGTGGCGGTCAATCTTCGATTTGTTTTCAACATCGACTTTTATTTCTTGTTTTAAATCGACTTTGGACTCGGCCATAACTTATTATTCTCGACTACATATTTAATACTATATAATCTGAAAACCCTACTTGAAAACTGCATAAATATACTGGGAAGGACACACTTTTAACGTGGAATATGCTATGGGCATATTGTAGAATCAGACCATAATTTTAATGTCAATTTTAGTAGTGAGTTGGTATATTGTGGGTCTGACCCCTCTCAAAATGTATAATTATGTGTATGTGAGTTTATCATAGACCAATTGAACTTTACGACAAATCCTCTAATCTTGCATTTTTTAAAGTTATAATTTTATAAATTTCCACTTGTTCTTACCTCATGGCAAACGTCTCGTATAGCAACATTGTCGAATGCGTTAAATCTGGAGTTAAGCAAGCTGTAATGGAGCATCTTAAATTAACCAATAATAACACTGAATTATCTTGGGCTCCGGAATATTTTATAACTGCCAACATTGTTGAAAGGTTAAAGGATCTCTCATCTGGACACATAATTCTTGAAGAACCAATGGGTGAATTACAGGATCAGCCAAAAGGGCGTGCACCTGAAGGCTGGAAACGAACCAAAAGATATGACATAGTTGTAAGAGCCAGCGACTTCTCACCCTATGCCGCAATTGAGGTAAAACATAGAGTTTATAGTGTTTCCAAAAGAGTAACTGAGGATTTCAAAAGGATTTCTAATGCTGTAAATTTCAAACCAAACGGTAAAGACGCGTTCAAAATGGGCATATTTGCATTTTACACAGTCTTTGATGAAGATAATACTACTCGATCAGAGAAGAAAGAAATCATCGAGAAGTTGTACAGTGATCTTAAGGCTGAATTGAAGAAATACAAGGGAAAAGCAGAAGTAAATAAGGGAACTATTGACCCGATTTCATTCACACACAACAGAGAGATAGTGTGGGGGGGAGGCTGCTTTATCCTGTCTCCTCCTTAATTAGCCTAACAAGTTTTATGTTTTTAATAAATTACAACAATTAGTTTAATGTGCCGCACTTATCGAGAAGAGATACATCATTAGGGATTACTGTGTTTAATGAGTTAAAGAGAAGTTGGAAATAATAGAAGAGGACATTTTAAGGTATTATGAAGAAGATAGAGAAATTATATTGAGAAGGATGAAGTGAATAAAGTGGAGTTATCGACAGGGACTAAAGGTTTAAGAATGTTCCTCGAAAAACTTAATACTCACAGCAAGGCGATTAATATGAGAGATTCTAATCTGCTCTCTCCATTTCCTTTCTCCTTCCTTATGACTTTCTGGATACTCCAATACAAAATAAGGTGTAACGGCAATCACCTTTCCTTCTTGTGAGGAGCCTTTTGGGTCTCCCTTTGTATTGAAGTATATTCTCGCACTGATCTCACTTCGTTGTAGAATTTCCTTCGTAAGTTTCTTATGAGTTACCCATCGCATGTCCCAAAATGCCGGCACAATGAGAAGGAATAGACTCATGGCCAAAAAGGTTCCACCAATGGAACTGAGCTTATTATCTATTTCTACAAGATTAACAGGCTGAATAAATATTACTAATATGCTTGCCAAAAACGAAAATAAGAATCCAAGCAAGAAGTAATATGAGAGTATCTTAACTATAGCACTGGAATACAAAATGTATAACTTGCCAAGAGGTAGGCCTCTTTTTCCTTCACGAATCAAAGGCATGAATACTTCTTCAGATTTCCCTCCCCTAATCCGCTTTCTGGTTACAAGATCAACAAAGGCATACAGGAAGAGAATACCTGCCGCAGCCCCATAGGTGCTTGTGGGATTAAAGTAAGCGAAAACTGTAAATACTGCAATTAAGAAGAATGGAAGTATAAGAGAAAAGATCGAAGACAATTTCAAATACTTCCCAAGATAATCTTTTTCAGGCTCCTTTCTCATGTATGCAGTATATATTGCGTCAAGAACAGCATAACTTGAAAGAGGCCGTTGCCTGTTCAAAACTAATGCAATGTAAGTTGCAATTAAAGGAGTCAGGAGAGCTAAAAAAGGATATAGGGAACTTACTATGGTCGAAATATCGGCAGGACTTGGAGTCATTGGTTTGGTGTTACATTTAACAGGGCGTTATTAATGCTTACGTCACATTAAAAGAACTTCATTTCCTGAAATGCTCCGTCTTATTAATATCTAATAATTAGGAAACACACTTCAAATCTAATATAGCCTTTTATCAGTGTAAGTGTATTTGTGAGTTGTACCCGGAAGTGAAAGGTACCACTACCAACAGGGTCATTTGAGCTAATTTCGCTACCTTTGACTGCCTTATTCTTTCACTCTTCCATAAGTAAAAGCAAATAGAACAAATCAAGTTGAGCCAAGGGAGCCAAAAGATCGCCATCAATAATTTTATTTCCCCCGAATATTGATATCCCTTCCCAGTAGTGAGGAATAAAGTCGTTGTTATCAATTTGACTCGTAGCGAGCTCCGAAGGGTCGTTCGGAGAACCAAGAAGATGTGTTCTCGACTGTTGATATAAATACTCCATCCTTTAAGAAACTGGATACTTTTCGTTTGCCATAATTGGACAGAATTCACTTGCCATTCACAATAAGAAGCAACAGTTAATGATAGAATAAAAGAATATTTTGTTTTTAAGAATTTAGAAAAATATTCTTTCTGCTAACTTCCAAGACCCTAATTTTAATCCCCCCATCTATAACGTATGGAGTTCTAACCAACCATTTCAGAATGCCTACCAAACTAACCTTTTAGTTAGTTTACCTCAAAATAACCATCCTATAAACTAACGAATTTCGCCTTTTATAGTGGTCTTAATGATATATATATATATATCAAGCATTCTAAATATGAATTGAATTTCTAATATATCTATTGTATTCTTCGGAATATGCCTGGTTCCC
>JAKBQK010000121.1 GCA_021835265.1 Thermoplasmata archaeon | reverse complement strand
GATATTTCTGAAGAAGATAATTAATTTTGTACTGAAATTTGTTGCGGTCCTTCCAAGCATTTTAATGTTGGTCATTTGTTAACTCAGGGTATTTACGTATCTTTTATAGAAATAAACAAGTCTAAAAGTGGTAAAATGGTAATTATGTGACAGGTATGTACTATGATCCTGGAAAATTTCCTTAGGTAAATAACGGAAAAAGTCCTAATCTGGAAAGAGAATCTAGATATTGAATACATTTTGGTAGGATAATGATCTATTTGAAGTCCATAAGAATGGTAAGATCAAGCCCAATCGCCGAAAATAAGGATGGGAACTTCAATGACCTCTCAAATATTTTAAACATTTTGCAGAAACTGGAAAGATGATTTAACCAACTAATATTCTAATTAGTCATAACAAATACTATCTCAGAACAAAGATTAATGAAAGGGTTTGAATTTTTATATTGAAAATCAATACCCTGACTATATGGATAAAAGAGACTTAGGAGATTTTAGATATTGGAAAGGTAAAAAAGTTGCAGTAACTGGAGGCGCCAGCTTTATTGGAAGTCATCTAGTCGATAAATTAACAGAGATTGGAGCACAATCATTGGTAATTGATAATTTTAGCAGTGGCCTCCTGGAAAATTTGGAAAATTCTAAGAAAGAAATTGATATTAAAAAAATAGATTTGGAGTGGTGCGATAGTTCAGAGCTGACAAAAACACTAATGGGTGTTGATGTAGTATTTCACTTGGCTGCGATCCACGGAGGAAGAGGTTTTATAGATACGCACCCTGCTGATGTCTGTTCTAACTTTGCCATAGATCACCATGTTTTGGAATCTAGCCTTAAAGCTGGTGTTAAGAAGGTGGTTATGGCAAGCAGTGCATGTGTATATCCACCAAAGCTTCAGTCAGAGTATGGATCAGATTATCAATTAAAAGAAACCGATACTGATCCTCATAAGCTAGAAGACCCATTGAGTGCCGATATTGAATATGGTTGGGCGAAGTTAATGGGCGAAATGCAATTACTAGCATTTCATAAGCAATATGGTCTTGGCGGTTCTTCAGTTAGATTTGTTACAGCTTATGGTCCGCGTGAAAATGAAACACACGCCATAATTGCCTTGATTTACAAAGCGGTTGAACATATGGATCCTTATTCTATTTGGGGAAACGGTGAACAGGACCGAGATTTTACATACGTGTCGGATATTGTTAATGGAACATTGTTGGCAGGCGAAAAAATAAATAATTGCGATACAATTAATTTGGGAACAGGTAAGCGCTACAAATTGAAAGAAGTAGCAGAGGAAATTTTCACCTCGATTAACTGGCATCCAAATAAAATAAAGCTGGAGACAGATAAGCCAGTTGGAGTCGTGAGTAGGTCTCTTGACATCTCTAAGGCTTTTCATATGTTAGGTTGGAAACCTGAGGTATCCTTAAAGGAGGGAATTAGTAAAACTATCTCATGGTATCTCAAATATCACAAAATTAGCGGAAAAGTGAGTGATAAGTTATTATTAGAAAGGAACTAAATCTTCTTTTCATAAAATGTTAGGACGAATTCTAATTTATTAATATTTTTCTTATAATATAGGGCTCTATTTAGAGTTCAGCTAAACTGTTTTTACCTAATAACCGAGGAAGCATCACATGACATCTTTCTCTCTGGATAGTTGAACATAGCAACTGGGTATTGACAATCAAGAGTAAACGCTGCACGTAAAAGGCATCCTTAATAGCCCATTAGACCACTAAAAAAAATCAGAGGTTACAAGATGTATCGAAAATTAACGGCGATCGGTTATTTCATAGCTGTAAATCACACACGCTTCATTGGTCATCGTAAATTGATATAGTCTCCAAATGATTATACTATAGTCAAAAAAATTTAAAATAACTTAAGAGTTGAAATGATAGTAGCCTTTGTTTAGGGGTAGTTGCTCAAACCGACATCAAACATGATCTTGTTAAATATATGATTTTCATTCCCTAACAGTTGGTACTGCTTACAAACTATAACAATGAACTTAAGGATGATCTAAAGGAGTCAAAGATTGCAATAGTCATGCCAGTCTATAACGAAGGAGATACAATCCTAAAGACTGTCGATGAATTAAATGCTAAGTTTTTACATATATTACCAAATTCAAAATTGTTTATATTTGAGGATGGGAGTAAAGATAACACAAAAGAAATTTTAAAGATTATTCAGACCAAATATAATCAAGTAGAAGCTTTAATGTCAAACGAACGAAAAGGCTATCCAGCAGCTGCAAAAAACGCAATAATGTCTATCTTACCGGAAAATTTTGAATATGTTCTCTTTTGTGATTCTGACGGTCAATATGATCCTCAAGACTTCTGGAAGCTGTTGAACGCAATTAGTTTAACACCAGTAGATGAAGTTGTTGGTGGGCGCATAAATCGAGCAGAACCAACCTATCGCGTAATATTATCAAAAGGATTAAGAGTGATTGAAAAAATTTTATTCCACCCAAAAGAACAAGATGTTACAAGTGCTCTTCGCCTTATAAGAACTGAAATGGCCCAAAATGTTGCTAGCAGAGTAAATAATTCAGCTTATAATTTCTGGACCGAGTTCACAGCGATTTCTAACTCAATGGATTATAGAATTGTAGAGGTTCCTGTTGATTACAGAGAAAGGGAAGGAGAAAGCAGAGTCTACAGCCCACGAAAGATGCCTAAAGTTATACTCAACGAGTTTGTAGGTCTATTAAAAACGTGGTCAAAATATTCTAAAAAAAGACTTCTGAAGTTCATGGTGGTCGGAGCTCTAGGTGCATTGATAATTCTTGGAGTTACGTATGGACTTACACAGATAATTGGAATAAATTATCTGATTTCAACTGCTATAGCTATTGAAGTAAGCATTATTTTCGCTTTTCTTTTAAATAACTACTGGTCCTTCGCTAAGGTTGCAAATTCTATTGGAACGTTCCAAAGAATGGTTAGATATAATATAATTAGTCTAATAGGGCTATCGCTTAACGAACTAATTCTTTTTAGCCTGACTGGATTTTTGCACATTTATTATATTATGTCGGAACTTTTTTCGATTATAATAGTATTTTTATTCAATTATATGTTAAACGTTAGATATACTTGGTTTAATGTGAATGCAAAATGATCTTCGATTACCCCTCTATTGGGTACTTGATAATGAGGATTGCACTGACAGTTGCTTACTCATCCTTAATTGGACTCCCTGTCGTTGCATACATATTACCTTCGAGTGAAAAGTCATTTTTAGTCCACATTCTTGCCTCCGTTTCAGCTTCGGCAATGATCGTCTACGTATCCGTTTTCAGCTTTGCATATTTTCTAACATTTAATGTTTACTCGATAATTATAACACTAGCAATTTTTATGCTTCCACTATGCTCGAAGAAAACCATAGCTAAATTTAAATCCTTTAAGATACGGTTAAGAATTCCAGAGGTCCCCAATTTTTTTATCTTAATAATTGGAAGCATATCGCTGAGTTTAATTTTGTTAATTTTCACTGTAGCTCTTAGATCTGAACCAGCCTTAAACGACCCATATGCTGTTTGGCTGTATCTTGGGAAGGAAATATATACAACATCCCACGTACCATTGTTTTTTGGCAGATATGCTGATATTTCCTGGTCAGGAAACTATCCACCCATTTCTGCTTTTTATGCAGCATTCATGTTCACTTCATTATATGGAACTGATCCACGAGACTTCACCCTTATTCCTTTCATTTTTGGGTTTTTTACAGTTATAACTGTGTATTTAATCATTAAGATAATTGGGGGTGACACCTCAGCAGCTTTGATTGGAAGCTTAATTTTGTTACTTTCATCCATATTTGCATTTGAAATGATGGGTTGGGGGTATGTGGATATACTAAGCAGTTGTTTTATCTCGCTATTTGTTTTGTTTACCTTCCTGGCTCGGAGATCAGAAAATTATGTCCCTTACTTAATAATAGGATCAATTTCTTTAGGAGACTTGCTGCTTGACAAGTACACTTCATTAATATATTTACCGTTTCTCATTATTTTTATATTAGCGTTGGAGCCAAGACTGCGCGGTGTTTTAAGGCACCCCCTTGCAAATATGAGCACAGTTTTGATCTTAATTATTCCAATTTTAATTGCTTTTTCATGGTACATGAGAAATTTGATTCTTCTTGGAGACCCCGTCTATCCTTTCTTAAACAGTATTTTTCATGCAAGAGGTATACTTCCAATTTATTTTGACGGGCTTAAATTCCACACTATAAATATTTTTAGTTTCTTTCAGGATAGGACCTTCATAAGTCTCACTAATGCTGGCGATGAATATCCATTCATAGTTTTTGGCGGGATCGGTGCATTTTATTTCTTAGGTACTAAGCAGTCATACGAGTTTAGAATGCTTTCAGGACTAGCATTGGCATTGTTTTTCTCACTCTTGCTTTATGCTTATTTTAACCTTTCATACGTTAGATATTTCGTTGACTTGATCCCGCTGTTTGCCGTGTTAGGCGGTATGCTTTTTCTAACCATATCAAGCAATGAAAAATCTGATGGTTTCGAGTTAAGAAACGAAAGCATTCCCATCAAAGAAGGATCAACCTCAAAAGCGTCTAACAGGAATCAGTTTAAAGCTATACTAATGGTGGCATTACTAATTTTCATGTCAATTTCTACTATTACTGTTATTTCTGAAAACGCAATTAAACCTCCTGATTATAGAATACCAACAGCATATAATGTATTAGATTCCCTTCCAAATGGAACTGTATTAACAAACTCAATTCTTAGATTTTTCATAAACAAAGAAGTTGTAGCTGCAGAAGACGTCCCACAGTTATTCCTATCCCCTAATTCAACATATATCCTTTCTGTTCTTGAGAACCTAAGTATCAGGTATATTTTTTATGCACCCGACTTCACTCCTTTTCCCACTTATTTAACAAATCTATTGCATCAGGTTAATGCTGATAACAGCACCATTAGCTTGTTAAACTCAAGTTTGATATCGACTGGCTTTTCAATTTGGGTGGTGAATTATAATTAGTCAATTTAGAGATAAGATATTCATAGTCTTATTGCTAGTATTTGGTTTTGTTTATGCTTTTTTAAATCTTTCAGTCTTACATTATATTTTTCAGACCTTTTTATTGAATCCTAATTTAGAACTTTTGATTGGATTAACAATCGCAGTGACTTTTACCGTTTTATCCTTTTTCACCTTAAATAAAAAGAAAACTGTGATATATTATTCGCTTGCAGCGTTTTTTTTAGTTGGCATGTCTTATTTGTTGCTAAATGTAATTGCAACCTACCCTTCAACATTGTTTAACACTTTATCATTATACATTCCAAATCCTCCTATTGAATCAAGCTTAGAGGCTGGAAATTTTCTACTAACTTCAATAGGATTCGTTTCATTCATAATGGTTGCATTCTCTCTCTCTTACATCATAACAAAGGACAAGCGAGCTTCTATTTTACTCACTTTGCCAGTAGCCTATGGGGTGCTATCCTTTGAAGGCATTCTGCTTAGCCTGTTCATGCTTCTTGTCTACAAGATTACGGTTCTATTTGTTTCTTTTAATCTTATATTCTTTTTCTTTTACATGATGCTGAAAAGGAAAGACATATCATATTACATGCAAAGGGTTAGTTTTGAATGGAGGGAGAAAATTCATAAGATAAAGCTTAGTTTTATTCTTCCATTTGCAGCTATAATCCCTATTTTTATGCTTGCATTTTATGAAGTGTTAGCATATCCTCCAATAGAATGGGATTCTTTGGCTTATGGAGTTTCATATTCTGGATCAATTTTCATAAACCATGGAATCAGATTACTATACGGGCCGGAAATTGGAATTGAAATTAGTGGAAACTATCCACCCGGGACTCAGACTGCAGTAGCATTCCTTTACACCCTGGCTGGTGGAGTTTACGATTTATATTATAGATTATTCATCTATTTTGCTGGCGTTTTTACAGCAATTATCACCTATAGCATGGCAATTAAATTAACGCATAACAGTCAAGCATCTACCCTTTCCATTCTGGCCCTGGCGATGAGCCCATTGTTTATTTTTTATACAATAGAGGTTGACTATTCGATGTACACGGCACTCGAGTTCACGGCAGTGTTCTACCTTTCTTTCCTATTTTTTAAAAATGGAAAACTTGGGGTAGTTCTCCTAGATGCCTTGTGTGCGAGCTTCGCTGGTTTGACATCATATATTGGCCTATTTGCTGTTTTTTTTGTGTTCATCACAATATTACTTAAATACAAGGGAAGCAAAACATCAGTAAAGCTAATAATAGTTGTTTTATTATTTTTAATACCAGAATACATTTTCTTAATTAGAAATTTTATTTTGCTAGGAAACCCAATTTACCCGTTTTTTGGAATCGGAAGAGGTCTAAATTCGTTAATCTATATTTCTACAAAAAATGAAATACGCTTTAACGTCACTAGTTCTTTAAGTACACTTCCTTCCTGGATTATTTTTGTTGCTTACGAATTTGCAAGGATTGGGACGCTAATCTTATTGGGCTTGATAGCT
>JAKBQK010000435.1 GCA_021835265.1 Thermoplasmata archaeon | reverse complement strand
TGTTAGATTTCTGCCAAATATTACGAGTCAAACTAGAGAATAAAACTTTGGAGTATTATCTTGCAGAACTTAATGTCTAGACGACAATGCAAAGCTAAACAAAACAATAAAAACTAAGTCATTAGATAATGGAAGAAAGTTGAAATTAAAGGCTCAGATTTTTATTTAAAAATAAGTGTCTTTCCTTGTTCCAAAAACTTAATTAAGATAGGGACTTTATGCATATTAATGCCTGAAATAAACGCCAAATTCATAGCTGTTATAATAGTGGCAGCTATAATACTTGGTACAGGCCTTTCCCTATTCCACGAAACATATAACGCAAAGCCCTACGAAAAGATCAAGATTCCTCAGATATTTGAGAACGAGCAAAAGATGCTGGCCTTTAGCACAAAAGGTTCGAGCATGAGCCCTGTACAAAACGGGACAATACAACTGCATGGGTATATAAAAAACAAATCTGGAAACCCGGTTACAGGAAGAATATCAATTTATGATTTTCCATGGGTAGTTTACACGGATCTTAATAGTCAGGGATATTACAATGTAACATTGCTACAGTATGGTTCATTTACCATAGGCTACAAGGTAAGCGGATATAATACTGGCTTTAGTAAATTTACCATACTCTCAGGTAATTCCAAATGGGAAAATTTAACATTGCAAAAGGCGACCTTTTATAATGTATCAGGAAAAACATTTAACCTTACGGGAGCAAATGTTCCAAATGTAAATCTTTCATTTATTTCATTTTTTGGTTTTTATAACAGTAGCTCCAATTCAAACGCTGTTTACCATACTGTTCTACAGAACGGTACTTACGCAGCCCTAACAATTAAAAGGAATTACAATGAAACTCCAAAACCTCTTTTCTTCAACGTCACGGGAAAAGAGATAACAAATCTGAATTTTAAAATGAGGAATTTGAAAAACGAAACCTATCTAATTTCAGGTTATATCCGGAATAAATTAAACCTGCCGGTTCCCCTGATAAAAGTTAGCTCAGTATCACTAAGTCATAATTCAACAGCCGGAAGCTTCAGTACTCCATCATTTTTTGCAAGTACACTCACAAATAAATCCGGGTACTATCAGGTGAGTGCACCCGTAGGTGTAGACTATATTTATGTGAGTACAAATTATGAATATCTTTTTAACTTTTCTTCCCCATTCTTCGTAAATCGAAGTGTAGGCAATATAAACATTTCAGTAAATGCCAGGGACCCGTTTGTATCTCCTACGGTAATAAATAGTATTAACTACTCTGGAATAAAACCCATCCCGTCTTTCATGGAGTCAAATGTCTCTAGTTACCTTAAAAGCTCGCTTTCAGATGTATCATACAATCTTGCATTTTCAGATTTCAACAAGGGCTTTATCAAAAATAGGAATATTACTATTCAGCTAAATAACATATTCTACCCGAACTCGCCACAAAACAGAACGCTCCTCCATTCGCTGAATGTTTTGATAATGGGTAACTTTGAAGGAACCATATACTATACACAGACTAATATAAGCACAAGTGGCGTTGCAACTTTTCCAGCATACTATTTTGGATCATACAATCTTGTAGTTTATGCACCGGGCTTCCTTTACTCCACAGTCTCCATATCCATAAAGAACCAAAGTGGCCAGCCTGTTGTTCCAGATATCTCGCTAAAACCACTTCCAGGACAAGTTTTTGAGGTAAGTGGATTTACCTTTAACCTTATAAATCAACAAAGATTACTGTTTCCAGATATTACTTTGAATGAAAATGGTCTTCTGGTAAATAGCAGTATAGAGCAATCTTCAGGAGGTTCCTTCAAATTTTATTATTTCATAGATACTCACCAAAATTATGAAATAAATCTAACAATAAATGTGTTCCAGGCCGGATTTTACAATAGCAGCAAGTCTTTCGTAATTAAGTCTATATCCGGCCAGAAAAATTTTACATCTATTCAGATAGGTTCAAGACCACTCAACTCCATTGGAAGTGGTTTCACTGAGTCATTACTGAGAGTTCCTGGCTATAACAAGACCCACCTGGAGAATATATTAAAAGGGTCTGTTTCCTCTAACATTTATAACAAGGGTCCCCAAAAGATCAGTGTAAGAGTGAGCAATTTTTCCAAAAACAAGGGGAATGAATTCGTTGTCTATTCTAATATAAACGGACTAATATATTCGAAGAAAGTGTTTATAAACAGTACAGTAAATCCAACATTCAACATAAGCACCACATTTTCACTATTTATGAATATTTCATTATTTGGTCAGTATTATAAAACTATAAATAATCCAGTCTCAGATGGAATTAGCCAAACTGTAAGCACACACTTTGCTGGCAGGCAAACCAGTGTTGTGAATATAAGTCTGGTCAACATGTTAAATTTCACAGTCAATAAGGACTTTGGACTGGAATATGGGAGAGAATTCAATGAACAGCTACCTGTTTCGGATCTTTCCTTAAATATTTCTTCCTCATCCATACCAATCATTACAAATAGTGTAAATGAAAAATTCAATGGAACGTTCATAACATACAAGCTTCCACAGGGTTCATATAATTTCACCTACAGAGGGCAGGATTACGTGTCTGCTAATCTCAAATTTAATCATAATAACAAAACGGGACAGTTTAAAAAACTTAATGTTTCTTCCTACGGACTGGTTATACCAATTGAAAGTAAGGTTAAGGTCTCATTCTTTCTTACAGAAATAACATTTCAAAATAATTCATTGCTTCAATATACCGTACCTCCTGGGAACAACGGTAAAATGTTAATTCTCAATCAAATAAACAACCTGACTGGAGTTAAAATGGATTACCACATCAATGTGGAGGGAAGCAACTTCACGAGTAAAAGTTTCTCCCTTAATTTCAAGACACCATACAATGTGCAGTATATAAACGTAACAAATACAAGAGAAAGGGCAATATTCAACGAAACTGGTAGCAGGTTTGCAAACAAAACCTATCTATGGAATAATTCAGTAAACCTTGGAAGCATATCGGGAATTATAAAGAATGTAACTGTTGAGTTAAATAATCAGGAAGCCTATTACATGCAGAAGTATTCTAGACTGGAAATAGATGGAAAAAATATAAGCATTCTATCTATTGGAGGCTCTGAGTTCAATAATCTTAGTTATTCTTACATTGGAGGTCAAAAACTTGGAATTGATATTTACCTCGGAGGTTCAATATACTCTATATATGCATATTTCTATGTATACTTTGGAATATTGAATGTTAATTATGCGAACATGAATGGAGTGGAGTAATTTATGGAAAAAGAAAGTAGTGATCAGGAAGCAATAAAGCAAATACAGAATATACTGAACGGTGAAAAAGGAGAGGGAAAGAAACGGGGATTCTTTAACAGGAAAAAGAAAGTTGTTAGAGAAGAAACACAGATCAGGGTAAAAACCATACTTGATATTCCACCACTTGTCAATGCAAGAAGAAATGTTGGAAACAAAGAAATCCTAAAGGCAGCCATGGAGGGAAAGAGAGACGTACAGAAGGATATTGAAAGGTACTTTAATATAAACTTAGGAGGCAATCTTCCAAACATGGAGAGGATTTATAAGATTCTAAAAGAGTCTAACAAGGATCTTTCTGAAGAAATAATCGTAGACCCTGTATCACTTGCTCTGGGTACATCATTGATAGGAACAAAGACCACTGGAGATACTCAGATGAAGGAAATGGCATTAAAGAAATACGCCTCTTTCCTGATGGAAATATATTTTCCAGCTGTCTATTCACAGGATAATGAAATAGACGGTGCAAAAATCGTATCACAGTTAACAGACATTTACAACTACATGGATATAAAAAGACTCTATTTTGTGGATGAGTAAGTAAATGTCAGTAAGTGCGTTACCTTTTTCCTCATTATCTATTTCGGTCCCACCTTTTTCATTTACAGAACTTCTTTACGAGCTGAGAACAGATCCGCTATTATTTCTCGTGTTTCTTATACCGGTCCTGATGGTTGTTATCTATTTCATCATTCTAAAGATAAATGCGCTGAGAAGGAAGGTAGATTCAGAACCGACCCTAATTCAGGAAAAGGAAACTTTTAAATTACCGGAAGATTACATAAATGAGGAGATGTTGTACGTGCAGAACAGGGATTATGATCATTTTGAGGTGAATCTTGAAGAAAGTTCCAGAAAGATCAAGGCATTATCGAAATATCTTACTAGAAAGGCCAGAAAATACAGGAGAATGAAATACCGCATAACATACACTGCAAGCGAGAGAACGAAGAAAAAACTTGCGGAAAAAATGCAGAAGGAATTCAAGGAGATTATGAGTGTGTATGCTACTATCCAGAAGGTAACCATAGATCTGGATCTTAGCAGAATAAAGGAGGGATAAATATATGGCTGAATTAACACAAACAGACCTTAACAAGGTTAGGAACTCAATAGAATTGATAGGTAATGAGATAGACTCCAGGGTGGTAGGTTCTAAGGAAATAGTGAAATTCATGTTTATTTCACTGATAAGTAACAATCATATACTGATGGAGGGTGTACCCGGTCTTGCAAAGACAATGCTGGCAAGTGAATTCTCATCTCACCTTAAGGCACAGTTTAAGAGGATACAATTCACTCCAGATATGCTACCCTCAGACATTACCGGAAATATAATATTCAATCTTGAATCGAGAAAACTAGAATTCAGGGAAGGGCCAGCTTTCACCAACGTATTACTTGCGGATGAGATAAACAGGACTCCTGCAAAGGTACAATCTGCACTTCTTGAAGCAATGGAAGAAAAACAGGTGTCTGTGGGTGGAGTCACTCACAAACTACCAGTTCCCTTCATTGTCATTGCGACACAGAACCCCATTGAACAAGAAGGAACATTTCCAATAGCAGAAGCGCTAATGGACAGATTCCTTTTCAGATTAATTCTTACCTATCCATCAAGGGAGGCAGAAGTGCAGATACTTAACAGATCATTGAGAGGTGCCAGCACTCAAACATATATGGACGTTGATACTATTTTGAAGCTGAGAGATGAAGTTTATGATGTATTTGTTTCCCAGAGTATTAAAGAATACATGGTAGACATCATGAGGAAGACAAGAGAAAGCAAGAAGGTTTATGTGGGTGCAAGTCCACGTACCACCGCTAAACTTCTAATGGCCTCAAAAGCATGCGCACTGGTTCATGGTAGGAACTACGTGGTTCCAGAGGATGTGTATTACATAAGTAAGTATCTGTTGAACCATAGGTTGATACTGAGACCAGAAGCCATGCTGGATGAATCTGATGTAGGGACTGAAGTTGCTTTTAGAGTCATAGAAGAAATACTTTCTGAGGTGCCTTCTCCTTAATGATAAAGAAAAGGGCTTACAGCATCCTGGCCATACTTACAATAGGTCTTCTAGAATCATACATCTATAATTTATATGGTTACCAGATGCTAACCTTTTTTTTCCTAAGTGGGATTTTCATTGTAAGTGCTGATCTGTGGGCACTCAACCATGGAACTTTTAAGGCGATGAACCAGCTAGAGGTAAGGAGGATACTGGAAAGAGAAGAAATGAAGAAGGGGGACATGGTAAGGGCAGAACTTACCATAAGAAATCCTTCAAAACGCAATCTACATTTCCAATATTTTGACACACTGGCTGATGTATTTGACCTGAAGGGCGATTACACAGACAGCGTATATCTTAAGAAGGGAGAAACGGTGAAAAAAACCTATTATCTGAGCCCTGAAGCAATAGGTAAATATTCCATTGGTCCTTTGAAAGTTATATGTTCTGATGCTCTCGGATTGGGTTTTATAGAGTATGTAGCAGATCTGATCAGTACTGCAAGGATAGGGCCATCATCCAAAGATACCTTTATGCAAAGAAGCGAGAGATTGAGCAATGTAATATTCACCAATGGACTGCATATTTCAAGAAAAGCTGGTCAGGGCTATAACTTCTTTGGCATCAGGTCATATAATGATTCAGACGATATGAGGCACGTTGCATGGAACAGATATAATCTTACAGGAAATGATGAACTGTTTGTAAAGGAGTGGGAGGAAGAAAGGCAGATAGATGCCATTATACTAATTGATTACAGCATTGGGTCAAATCTGGGGTATGGAAAGCTAAGAATGTTTGATTTTATGGTTACAAGCGCAATAAATGCCTCATATACGATGCTGAAGAATCAGGACAGGGTTGGCTATATAATATTCTCATCTGACCATCAAATATACATAAAACCATCTTCCAGGAGCGAATCAATTGAAAATCTCCAGAAGAAGGTTGCTGAGATCAGACCTTCTGGTACCTTCAATATAGGCGCTGCTAACAGGTATATCAGAAAGACGGTAAAGAAAAACGCAATGATCTTTATGATTATTTCACCCTACTCCGGTAAAAATACAGAAGAAGTTCTACCTCAGGACCTCAGGATGGAAAAGCAAGAATATATGTACATAATCAACCCAAGAGGCTTTTATGAAACACATGATACAGAAATTATAGGTGTTTTTGGAAACGCTCTCATAATTAATGAAAATAAGAGGCTGGATATTAATGTTAAAT
>JAKBQK010000298.1:4606-6567 GCA_021835265.1 Thermoplasmata archaeon | reverse complement strand
TCCTGGAGCCTAGATACCAAGGTTCATTGAAGATTTCATACAAGAGACCATTATTGCCATAATATACATAGTATGTCGAGGAAAAAGATACAGATGATGAAACGTTGTTGAGAGTATATACTTGCTGTAAGTTTGAGTAGTTTACGGGATTTCCTAGCCCAGTTTGATTTTTAAGTGCAAGATATGATTGCTCTGGATTGTAGATTGAGCTAGATGCATATCCCCAGTTTGTGTAGTTCGTCGATACTATATATTTAACATTTACAGCTTCCAAAAACTTAGTCATATTATTTGAGAGACCGTAAGTCAGGCCATTACCTACAATAAAGTCCATTGCTCTTGAATATGGTGTGCCAGCTTCGAACAATACTACATTTCTGTTAGAATAGTAAGGGGACATGAAGGAGGAACTCTGAGAAACCATTCCCCATGGAGTCCTTTCATAAGTAACACCGAATGGTACTGCAAGAATGTTTCCAGATGTATTTCCGGATATGTTTGAATACGCGGCAGTATATTGAGCTGGAAAAGTGAATTCACCAGGCGGAACGCTGAACACCTCATAGTTCTGTACAAATGGAGTCATTATAACCAGAAGAACGCAAATAATAGCTAGCACTCCCTTTATGTCAAAGGAGTGAAATAACCTCAGGCGAAATGAATGCCAATCAGTATTGATTTGTATGTGTTTGAACTGCTGCGAAATAAAGTCCAAAACGTCACTTAATAAAAATGAAAGGATTATTGAATATGCAAGGACAGTAAAGACAGTATACCTAAACAGAGCGGGTATGGAATCGAAGAAAGGAACATACTCATAAAGAAAATAATTAAAACCTGATATTCCCGGATAAAAGTTTCCCGTGGAAATTATACTAGACAAAATAGCAACAAAATAAAGCAAATACAGGGTTCGGTTATGCTTCTTAATTACATAAAGAAGAATTACCATAGGAAGAATAAAGTAAATAAAAATCAAGGGCCCATTAAAAAGGGCATAAGTATCATGATGTAAAGCGAAAAGGGTATAAGAATTGTCTCCAATAAATCCTATGAACGAAAGGGCAAAAGAAACGCCACCCGTTGCATTGAACCCTACAATATCGGAGGTAATGTTTGTAGTGTACTCTGGCCTGACACCCAGCGAATATGGAATCAACCATGTCAATATAAGCCCCAAAAACAGTAATGCTCCGATAGCAATAGATCCTACTTCATACCAAGAGTACTTCTTTTCCAACGTCCTTCGTGCAATTAAATAAATTGAAAAAGGTAAGGCAAAGAAAAGTACCATATAGAGACCTCCAAGATCTCCAATTGACGTTAAAATATACAAAAGTATGGCTAGGAAAATGAATAACTGTATATTTGGTCTCTTGAATGCAGGATATAACGAATAGAAGAATAAGGGCATTATTGAAAAGGTAATCATTAGGGGGAGATGCCCATCAAAGAACTGGCTTGTTTCGGTCATCAGCATGTAATATAAACCTGATACATATGATGGACCAGATCTTTTTACAAGTTTAAAACATACATAATAAGCCGTGATTCCAGCGGTTGAAAAAGTAAAAAATTCTATGAGCCTTATCAACGTCGTTGGGTTAATGAAAAGAGCTAGGCCGTAGAGCAGCGATGGTCCCATGAACCCCGGGAAAGGCTGGCCCCAGTCAGTTGAGGGCACCCAGGTGTTAAGACCAAATCTTCGATAAAATAAGAAGGTCGTAAAACTATCCAGGACATTAGTACCAAGTGGAAGGGCGGTTCCGCTAAATGTAAGCCTAAGAACTATAAGACCAACGGTTAAAAATGAAGAAACTGCAATCAGGTGGATTTGATTTTGTTTCTTCCTTAAAGAGTTTGCAATACTTGTTTTGATATTGCCGAAATGATTGAATTAAATTAGTAGTTATCGCTCTCTAATGATTAATTTATTAATTATGGCGAAGGCAAAGCTCGGT
>JAKBQK010000298.1:0-4596 GCA_021835265.1 Thermoplasmata archaeon | reverse complement strand
GCAATAAGAGGGTGGACTGTTGATAATTAAGGCCTGAAGAACGTAGTGAGTAAAAGTGGTCAAAAAGTTAGGTAATTAGGGCGAATGCAAATCTCTGTCAGAATTAACGAGTTCAACTTCAGAGTTAAATAGATTTAATAGTTTCATAGCTATGAGTTGAGAAGAAAAAGGTGACATGCTATCCTTGCATGAACGAACAATATCTTCAGTTTTATCCTCGGAAAGAATTTCTCTACATCTTTTTAAAAGCGAGCCGTATGAACTCTCAAAATATACATTTGGATTTCCAGTCAAAGTTAGATACGGTCCCTGCTTTGGGATAGTAATTACAGGAGTCCCTGAGGCAAGAGACTCTAACACCGGAAGTCCTAGAGCTTCATAATCAAACAAAAATAAAGTTGCCCTGGCATTTGCATAAATTTGTCTTAGCTGTAATTCATCAACATAACCCATATATTTTATTCTATCTATAGAAATTGGCCCGAAGGATACAAATTCAACCCCTGCATCCCTTAGTTTCTTGACTACTTCAATGTCATTTCCATTAAGACTTGCAGTTGGTAAAGCAATGTATCTGATACCACTTACCTCAACGGGCGAATTGAATTTTTCTGTGTTCACTGATGCTACACACATTGTTGGTAAAATGTCATAAAATGTCTCTGTCATAATAGACGTCCAATTGGAATTTGATAAGATTAAGTCAAATGACCGTATATTCTGCAGTTCAATCAAATGCAGCAAGGGCAAAATAGGAGAAAAGAAGGATTTTAAAAATTTAACTTTGCGGGACTTGTTCAAAAAGAATGGATATTCAATTAGCTCCATTAGTACGAGAGCAGACAGAATTTGTTTTGGTCCATAATGTTTTTTTAACAATTCACCTATGTAATGGCCCTCGTTTGCAAAAACCAATACTACATCAAAAAGTGCATCTTTACTGTTAGATATTATCATATTCAAAATTTTTCTGTCTTTTCTTCTACTGAATCTTCTTAAGGCATAATGAAAGGAAGAAATGTTTCTATTGAACATATGCTGAAATAAAAATGTTTTAGAGAGATTTGTTGAAGAAATATATTTCTTGACCTCTTCACTGGCAAAGTCGGATAATAAGTAAACTGTATTGCCAGCGTTTTGTAGAGCCTCTGCTATGTCTAGTGCAAGTCTATTTCCTGCTAGTTTATGAAGAAAAGGTACAACGAAGGCAATTCTCATATAACCCCAGATCGAATATCATCAAGGTAATTCTTAAAATCTGATACTATTTTAGATATATTTCTTTCATTTTTCACCTTATCGTGAGCACGATCTGAAAGATCTTTCCAGAGATCTGGTGACTCTAGAGCATTCTTGACTATTCCGCTTGCTGATAAAAGATCACTCTCGTTTATAACATAACCAGTAGATCTGTCCTCAACTTGTTCGCTTAAACCAGGTTCAGATGAAACGATCGAAGGGGTTCCAAAAAGGGCTGCTTCAGCTATAGTAGCTGGACTTAATTCAGGTGAACTGTGCTTATGACCATATACATCTATTGAAGAGCTCATAAGAACGTGATATTTAGATGCGGAATATAAATCTGAGACTGTATTGTCATCAGGAGAAAGTAGAAATGTTATGTTATTTTTTAAGTTAGAATGTTTAACCATTGACACTAGGTAATCATAATATTCACGACTAAGAGGGCGCCCTGCTATAACAGCCCTTATGTTAGGAATTCCGTTGGAATGTAGATAACGGACTACTTCAATCAACTTATCTGGCGCCTTCCATGGAACGATTCTACCAACAAATAATAGATCGATATCCCTTTCTTCAAATTTCTTGAGATGAGTGCCTTTGTTGAAATCCATTCTAACTGGTGCAGGAATAACTCTAAAAGGTTTTGAAGAATAAGACTGAAGGATTTGGTTGCTGTATCTTGAAACAGGGGCATAGTAATCCACAGCAGAGATGGATAGTTGTGGAAATGGAAAGAACTGCGCATTGTGGTCAGTTAAAATAACTTTAAACTTAGAATTCTTTAGTAATCTAATCAAAAAGAGCCATGTAGTGCTCATTGCTGTTCTCAGATTGTGAATGTGGACAAATTCAATCTCATGAATGTTTGATTGTATAAAATTACGAATTTCAAGGAATGATCTCAAGGTCGGAAGTGGGTTGCTATACGTAATAAATGGGTCAGCATTCACAAATTTTGATGGGACCAAAAAATCGTTATCAAGTATTCTTACCCCTTCATCTGATGAATAGCACCCAGTCACTCTCTCTATCTTAGACAGTTCTTTTATCAATTCTGTTGGATATCTTTCACCGCCACCAGAATGTTTGTATGTAAAAGGAACAGCTGTAACTTCTAAAATCGTCAATTTGCTTCAGTATAATGCCCTAATTAAAAAAGGATTATTAAACTGTAGCTCTAATTGAGACAATATTACTTTGATATGAAGTGAAAAGGGTTCATACCATGAATAAATAGCCCAGGATTATTGTAGCAATTCTGATAATCGATAGCGACGCAACAGATATTTACCTAAATTTGACTGTAAAGCGAAGCAGTTTCTTCTATTTCTTTTATATTTAAAAAATTTGACCGTTTAATTCAGCTTTGTAAGGTAAGGAATAGCCACTTCAAGTTAACTACAATCTTTTTACTATTTTCCTCGCTATAAATTCTTATGACTGTGGATCTGTAGTGCTAAGATAAAATCTAATGATTTTGACAATATCAATATAAGATCAGTTTGATGTTGCAAGTAAATTGTAGGTCTATCTTATAAAATAAATGCGATCAAATGGGAAGTTACTAAAAGAATGTTGTATTCTATTACTAAACTATCAGAAAAAGGATATTCAAATTGTAATATTGCGTGTGCTATCGATGATTATAAAAAAATACAGCAAAATCTTATAAATAGACTACTTAATTAGCTAATAACAATGGGGTAGAAAAGTGATTAAAATAGGCACAATGGGAAAACTTCTGGCTGGCTTAAAGGATAAAATTATTCTATTCTTATCACTTAAAGATATGAATATTTTAATTGTTTTACCTATTTTAGGGATAGAAAGAATCAAGGGAGATCACATAATATATTGTGACTCAAGCAAACTTATTAGGTACCTTGTCAGGAGGGTAGAGAGAGAGCATGGAGTCTTATTTTCACCAAAAACACGGTTTATAGCCGTTAAAGAACTTTATATTGACAGAGAATACACCAAATTTAGAGAATTTATTCCTAGTACCAAAGACACAATTGTTGATGTTGGGGCGGAAACTGGAGATTACACAATCCTCTGTTCCAAATTTTATAACGTATCACAAGTCTTATCATTTGAACCCAATAACGCTAGCTACGAAGTCCTGATCCAAAACATTGAATTGAACAAATGCCACAATGTTAGCGCTTTTATGATCGGTTTATCATCTGTGGAAGCTCAGCAGAGAGCCTTCTTTAATGGAGATTCAATAATTTGGACAAATAACCAAGACAATTATTCTTTAACAGTGAGAAAACTTGATTCTTTTGGTTTGACCTCATTAAGCCTGCTGAAGATAGATGTAGAGGGGAATGAAATAGAGGTGATTAAGGGTGCTATTGAAACGATCAAAAAATTTCGACCTAGAATCATTGTAGAAACCCATTCTAAAGTTTTAAAGGAAACTGTAATCGATTTGTTGACAGGGTTAGACTATTCAATTTCACACGCAGGGCGATCCTTCATTAACGATTCAAATGATGAAGTTGTTAACATATTCTTCCTGAATCGTTCTGCAGATGCCAAGATAACTACAAACATTGAATATACTAAAGACAGTGGAAAGTAATAGCACTTGAATTTCGAGAATAAATAGGGCTATATTTCCAAGCGGCTTTATCTCCTCTTAAAACTGATCAAATAAAAATTAAATTGACAAAGACACTGTCCAAAAACACCAAAAACAGAGCTTTTAAACTAAGTTATATCCATAAAGCAAGAGAATGTTTATAGATCTTCTTCCTAATTTTTAATCTTCTGTCATGTAAAAAGTTTTACCAAAAGATCTTATGCCTCATTTATGTTCCAAGTCGTAAATAGATATTTTTAAGCATGATAAATTTAAATTACTAGGAATATAGGAAGTGACGACCGCTTTGGATAAATGTAAATATGTTGGTTTCATCGTAAAGTTATGTTAAGGTGCCCTGCATGTCTTTCACTTGAATATAAAAACTACGACCATCTTTCTAATCACTTTCTTGAAATGGAAGAAATGAGCAATCCTCAACACATAATGTGGCTCAACAGGTACATTTCAACGAAAAAAGTCTCGCAAGCTGAACTTATGAGGCTGCTAGAAGAATTTTTTAGATCCCATAAAGTAAAGGGATGGATCATATCCGCGATGATTAAAAAGTTCTTTGGTGAAAACCCTCATCCTTTCATTGAGAGGATGCAGCACCCTTCAAAGAAAGTGTTGCTGGGATATGCATATGAACATCATCACTTTCTGAAACAGTGGGTAAGGAGCTGTTCCTTGATCATAGGAAATACGGAGAATGAAGACGTACAGTTCTTTGAAATAGAGAACATACTCTCTGAATGGTATGG
>JAKBQK010000566.1 GCA_021835265.1 Thermoplasmata archaeon | reverse complement strand
ATCAGAAACCTGTCTGAATCATTCATCAGGCTTTACAATCATGAAATTCACATACTTCACTGTTCCAATGACCTCAAAGAAAGCAAAAGCAACAACGTCCAACTGATTGGACTGAGGGTGAAACTCCCTAACAAGCTCCCTTTTCGTTTCAGAGTTACAAAATTCGTATACAACAGGAAGGTAAGATCATTTCTTAAGCAGTCATCAAACTCCTATGACATTATTGAGGTACATGGTGACAACGTGGGGGGCAAAATAATCTCGAATTACAATGCGGTTGGTAAAGTCTGCGGAAGCAGTTCAAAGGCCCTGTCCTCAGTGAATGCAGGGTTCGTTAAGTTGTTTCTGAGTAAACATTTTGGAGATAGATATGAAAATTATGGGGTTAAAAACACTAAGGCAGTTGTTGCTGACGCGAATTTCGAATTAAAGGATTTTCCTGGAATAGATAACCGGCAGACAAGGGTAGTATTCCCTGGAATAGACACAAATTTTTATAGGCCCCTTGAAGAAGAACAGATCAATGTAATGAGACAGAGCCTTGGGATAACACCGGACGAAAGGATAGTTCTCTTTGTTGGAGGCGACGACAAGAGAAAGGGATTGGACCTCTTACTCAAAGCCCTTGAACTGTTGCCAAAAAGTTACAGGATCATCATTTTGGGAAACAGTCAATTTCAAAACAATTCCGAAAGGGTAACCAGTTTAGGTTACGTTTCGGAGGAACTCAAGAGAACATACCTTCAGATATCAGATACAATGGTCTTGCCGAGCAGATATGAACCATTTGGCATGGCTGCCATGGAAGCAATGGCATGTGGGACACCGGTGGTTGTATCTTCAAACAGCGGCGTGAAAGAGGCAGTCGAAAAATACAGAACTGGCGTTGTTCTAATGGAGTTGACTCCGGAATCTATCAGTGAAGGGATTGAAGAATGCATTCATCTTTTTTCCCATAATGAACGGCAAAACAGTTTTAACAGTCTTAGAATTGAGAATAACTGGGATAACGTTGCAAAAGCACATAATGAGTTGTTTCAATCCATAACTGAAACCCCGTATGCATAAATTTCAAACTGAAAATTTTTTACGCGACCCTGTGACATCGAGATTTAAAGCAATAACTTTTTACTTAAATTAAAAATACGTTTATATTGCACAGGATTTCAGTAATTATTACAGCACACCACCGGAGAAATTATTTGATTAAGTCAGTAAAAAGCGTAATTAACCAGGATTTTTCCAGGGATGACGTAGAGATTATCGTTGTAAAGAATTTCCATGACAGGGATATAGATTTCTTTTTGAATGAGAATAATGTAAAATCAATCTACACAGAAAATGAATCACCTGGCTCCAAGATAGCAGTTGGTATACAAAATTGCAATGGCGAATTATTAACATTCCTCGACGATGACGATGAATATGCACCAGAAAGGCTGAAGGTAGCATCAGCCGAATTTGAAACTAACCCCGGCCTGATTTATTATCACAATTCAATGAGCTTTGTGGATGATTCTGGCAAACCTGTAACCCCATTGAGATTGCTGAATAAGACCAGAGTTGAAATTAATAAACCTCTGGGAATGCTGCGTAATGCATTAAACCACAGTGCAGACTTCAATTGCTCAAGCATTATGATTCGCAGATCCAAAGTTTCTCCCTACCTATTGCAAACGCTTCTGGAGGTCCCGCTTGCTGCGGACACAACAATATTTCTGATGTGTGCGGACTTGAATCAGCCCATGCTGCTTGATGAAAGAGAGCTCACCAGGTACCGGGTCCATCAAAATAACAGTTTCTTTGCCAGTGGTGATTTCAAAGAGTTCCAGACTAGGTTTCTACATAATTCCCTGGCTTATTTACAGACATATCAAGTCCTTTACGGGAAAACTAACACAGATGAGGTTAGGAAATGTGTAGAATGCTCACTGGAAAACAACAGGGTGAAATCCCTTATTTCTCAGATGGAGCGTCACGGGAAAATTTCAACAAAAAGCCTGTTTATACTGGCTAAATGCGCCTTAGGTTTTGATAGGCGAGAAAATCTCATGGTAATAAAATGGGCCATTTTGTCTTATTTCAACAGGGAAATGGCATTAAGAACTATTTATCAAGGAATTATAAAGAAGTACGAAAAAAATTAAAATAAATTTCATGAGGAGAATAAGTGAATATGATTGAAAAAGACAATTTAATAATACAAATTAATTGAGGAGAAGATAGAATGCCCATTAATTGGAAAAGCATTGCAGGTTCCGCATCTAGAACGGTTATATCCAGATTTCCGGTTAGCTTCTTTGGGGATAAAACCTTCTCGCCAGGTGTTTCCGCAAATATAATTACAAGAAATGATCCTTGGTTTCTGGAATCATTGTTATCTGTAATAGACATAGTGGACGAAATTATCATTGTCGATTCCTCCACCGATTTCTATTCCGGTTACAACAGAAACGTTGTAGCAAAACTGAAGAATAAAAAGATCAACTATTTTCAAGAGGAGCTTAACATTAAAGAAGCAAGAGAAATGGCTAAATCTAAGTCAACCAAGGAAATTATATTTCATTGGGACGCCGACATGGTCACTACCGTGGAAGGGAAAGATTTCATCAAGGATTTATTAGGAAAATTAAAGAGTTTTAATGGTAAATTTGTATTTTACTTTCCAATAGTAACTTTCTTTATGAATTTTTCAACCGTGATTTCAAATTACTACCATCTGGAAGGTTGGATTTATTCGAATTCAAATAAGGACTTCTATAAACCCCGATTTGAAGAAAAAGATAAGGGGACTATGGTAGAAGGCTTCAGCCCACCACTCTACTTTCGAAAATTGAATCATAATGGTCCTCTTGCGCTCCATCTTAGCCTTATGATGCCAGAGGAAAAACTTATCCAAAAAAGATTGCAGAAGCTCTGGATGAATCCAGAATTCAAAAGACAATACAGTAATTTTGAAGATATGAAAAATAAATTTTCACAACTCATTGATCTTGATCTTGAATATGAGAAAGAGATATACGACGACTCAAAATTTGGAAAGATCCCCCCTTTCCTGGAAAGGTTCAAAGGATTGGAGCTTAATGTAATTATTGAGAAGAAATTAAATGAAATTAAACAGATGGAAATTCCTTTTATTTAAATGCAATTTAGCTCGTACGCAATAATATTAAAATCATCTGCAGGAACTGTTCATTTGGTTACATTCGCCGCAATACATATTATTATGCGATGATATCTTCTCTTTAGAAAAGTTGTAGCCGCATATGAAAAAAATAATCTTGATCAAATGGTTTCCAGGAAAGGCCATCACAGGAGGCGAAATGGTATATGACGCTGTGGAGAGGGCTTGTCTTAAAATTCCGGGAACAATAGTAATCCATCCATTTGATAAAAAAGAGAAGATTATTTTTCAAAAGAATTTTCCCTTTTCCTTTCTTTCCAGGAGATTATACATCTTTTTTTTAACCGGCAAATTTCGTAAAGAAGGAAAAGTCGTTTTTTCCGGCCTAAATTCTGGCACAATTAACTATGTCCAGCCCCCTGCGGAAAAGAAACTCAGTAACTGGGCATATACTTTTAATCAACTTTATTATAATCTTGTTGAATGGATTGTCAATCTTCAGAAGAAACCACTTGAAATTGTGGTTTATAATTCAAATTATACCAAAGAGAAATTTAAGGTCGATGCCCTTAAAGAATTGATTTTACACCCCCCCTTAACTGCCGATTATGGCTTCAATTACAGCGAGAAGGAAGATTTGATCCTATGTATATCCCGAATAGATCAAAACAAAAACTTAGACCTTTTAGGGGAGTTGTCAGGTAAGATCAATCACGAGGTGATACTTGCTGGGTTTTTACCCCACAAAGGAGAACAATACCTGGAACATCTTAGACTGAAGTATCCCAAATTAAAAATAATGACAAACGTCACTGAAGGGAACAAAACGAATATGCTCAGAAAAGCTAAGGTTTTGGTTATGCCCTCGGAGGCGGAGCCCTTTGGGATCGTAAAATTGGAAGCCATGGTTGCAGGCGCCGTTCCTATTGTACACAATTCAGGTGGTGCACCGGAAGCCATACCATCCGGCCTCACATTTAGTAACGCAGAAGAACTGTTGGAAAAGGTGAAAGGTGTCTTAAGCACCTACAACCTCACATTTGCAGAAAAAATTAGAAATATGGCCTTGAAGCACAACATAGATTCATTTGAGGAAAAAATTAGGGATATATTCATTAGCTTATCAGAATGAAAAATAAAAGAAAATTGCGCATTTTCTTGTATTTTAAGGGTGAATAACTATATGAGTCCTATAATGACAGGATGTTTTCTTCAAATTTCTCAGTAACTGTCTTCCATGATGAAGTGACGGCCGTCTCCATATGAGCAGTGTTTTTATTTTTTCGTATCTCGTTTATCTGAGAAGTGGCCTTAACCAATGCCTTTGATAAATCCTTACTATTGTGGAACACATAGGTTAAAAATCCCTTTTCGTAAAAGTTATCAAAAACTCCCATAAGGCTCCTGTCAACCAAACAGTATAATCCTGATGACAACCCTTCGAGAACAACAAGTCCAAAGGTGTCGCAAGTGCTTGGAAACAATAAGATATCCGCATTTTGGTACATTTCCAATAATGATTGTTCATCAACTACTCCTTTGAAAAGAACATTGTCAAATTTTCTTTCCATCTCTTTAGCTTCATTTTCCCTGGACCCCGCTCCGACAATTGTCAGTTGCATTTTCTGGTCCATTCCGAATTCATGCCAAGCTGACGGCAAAATGTCCATTCCTTTGCAATCCTCAAGCCTTGAAACATAAAGGAAATTTACAGTCTGGTGTGTTTCGGATTCCGCGGGCGTAAAAAAATCAGTGTCCACACCATTAGGTAGAGTAAAATATTTTATGCTGGAATTTTCTGAGAAGAAATTCCCATTCTTTGGAAAAGAATGATAAAATGGAATTCTCCAAATTGCCATCCTGAGTTTATTATATTTTCTTACCAAAGGATTCATGCCTTGCGGGTTCCAGGAGTGTGTTGAACCTATTACTTTTATATCTTTGAATAAAAACCTGAGATTATTGTTAAACAAATATGCCAATTCCGTACCCCGGATACTCTCTGAAAAATTCTTAATCAGTTGCCGGCCCATAATTTTGAAGATTACGGGTTCTATTAATAATGAATAGGCGAGACCTAGGATTCCCCTCGGCAAAAACCTCAGAATAAATGCATCCGGCCTGTGTAAAGTTATGACGTGAATCCCACCAAGAGAATCACTAATCGCTTCTTCTGTCATCCTTTGATTCTTGAAAAAATCAGTTTGTATGATATATGGATCAAATTTTTCTTTTGATATATTTTTGATGTATGAAAGGCACACCCTAGATAGGCCCTCACCAAATCTTAAATTAAATGGAAGAGTGAAAGCAATTTTGATTTTTTCAGATTCTGGCAAGTTTTTCCACCTGTTTTGATATACGAAGAGAAACGAATATAAAATTTCTATCAGTGAAAAAGTGTGGTTATGCTTCACTGTTTAACCAAAATTATTAATGCTGAGGTCACTACAGACTCATTGGTAAAAATATCTGTTATAGTTACTGCGCACGACAGAAAACAGTACCTTCTTGAAGCTTTGAACTCTATAATCTCCCAAGATGCTGGCAGAGAGAATTTTGAAATCTTATGCGTAAAAAATTTTGAGGATGAAAAAATAGACAGATACTGTGAAACTCATTCCATTAAGGTAATTGTAACCACTGACGGCCCCCTTGGAGACAAAATGGGAAAGGGAATTGAAAAGGCAGAGGGGGAACTTATCTCTTTCCTTGATGATGATGACTTGTTTGACCAACAAAAAATCTCTAGAATCCTGGAAATTCAAAATAGATTTCCAGATCTTAATTATTACCACAATTCAGTGGAAAAGATAGATGAGAATGGTATTCCCATATCCAATTCAATTTCAGAAACTGAACCCGTTTTTTCCACCGTTAAGGTTTCCGGAAACAGTTGCAACCAGATAGGGGAAATAATACGTAGCCGCGGGGACTGGTACTCTAGTACAATAGTTGTCTCCAGGAATGTTGCCGATAAAGCTGTTCCATTTTTGCTTACCCAATCGGCCAGCTTTGACAAGGTATTGTTTTTAACAGCCATTTCATTGGAGGGAACTATTGTCTTAGATAACCTGAAACTAACGAAGTACAGGTTTCACGAAAGCTTAACTACAATCAATTCAGATTTTCATACATTTATTAATAAAAAGGCAGATTTTTTTCTGAAATCCGGGCAAACGTTTAATTTCATGATGAGGAATCAAGCCTTTGCTGGAATAAAAGAGGAGCTACTATATTATAAGCTGAGGGACGATATAAATTATTATGTTATATCATTAAACCCAAAGTTTGTTCCCAGTGTGAGGGAAGTCATATTTTTTATGAGCTTCACCGTGAAGCGCAGTATTGGCATAAACCTAATTTGGCCTTGTTTCTATTTTATCAGAAAATTCAGCTGGAGGATAGCAAGCAACACATATTTCAAATACAACAAAAGACAAATAGGATTTGCTGATT
>JAKBQK010000300.1 GCA_021835265.1 Thermoplasmata archaeon | reverse complement strand
GTGTTCCTGTACCTTGAGAATCCCAAGGTGGAGAAGACATCAGACAAGGCGGAACAGCATTTCTCCGTCCAGTCATGGCTGTTGAAGCACCGGTTCAAGACAAAGGAGGGGTTGATAAGAACATCCTACTGGTATCACCGATACCTATCAACCGGAATGTGACAATGTCATAGTTTAGAAAAGTTTTTAAAAGTTTATCAATTACGGTCAGAAAATTCTTGAAATTAAGTTGAGATTATGAGATTAACACTAGATGAGCGGTGCATCATTTTACTTTCAAATAATCCTTTTTAGGTTATCTCTGCTGATGTACTAATGTAGAATGTCCTTGACTTTTCAAAATTCAGAATATATCTTAAATATTTCAATACCTATATTCTTGGAAACGCGAAAGATTTTCATATTGATTTGATTATGGAACAAACAAAAAGTTCAATATAATAAAAGCAATTGAGTAACACTTGGATAATACTTATGTTGATGCTTCAACTGAAATTACACCAAAAATATCTGTCATAGTTCCAGTTTTTAATAGACGCGAATTCCTCATGAAAGCAATGGTTTCATTAAAAGAACAAACATTAAATAAATTATTATACGAAGTAGTAGTGATTAAAAATTTTTATGACGATTATCTTGATTTAAAAATTTCTGAATTTGGTTTTATAAACCTTTTTTCTGATGGAACAATGGGTGACAGATTAGCAAGTGCTATTTCTCAATCGAAAGGAACGATTATTTGCTTTTTGCAAGATGACGACATTTTTTTCGCAGAAAAACTTGAGCTAATTTTTAATAAATTCTCAGAGAACAATGAGATTGGTTTTATTAGTAATGGATTTGAACAAATAGATCAATGGGGAAATTTGATAAAAACTAGGAATAAGATTATAAAAAGAGAATCTTTTTTCTCAAATTTAGATAAAAGAGATTTGATAACCATATCCTTTATGATTAAAAATGGATGGGATTTTAATCTTAGTTGTATGAGCGTAAAAAAATCAATTATAGAACCTTACCTTAGCGATTTAAGACAAATAGAGGGCGCCGATGATTCTTTCGTATTTTTTATATCTCTTTTTCAAGAGGGAAGTTTATATAGAATTGAAAAACCAATTACAAAATATAGATTACATAATAGTGCAACAAACAAATTTGGCAAAATTGATGTAATGCTTATGAAAAATTATTCAACTTTTAAAAGACAAGTTAAAACTTTTAAATTACTTTATAATCTTGCACCAAACAAAATATTTAAGGAAATAATTAAGAGTGGGATAATGGAGAGAGAAATAGTAATAGAAATAGTTTCTCCCCATAAGATAAAGATAGGGTCAACGTATAGCAAAATCAAATGGTTAGTAAATCATAATCATACATCAAATATGAAATTCATCATTAAATTAATTTTTGAGACCATAATTAGCACAATTAGCAAAAAAATTGGAAAATATTCATATTATACTTATATGAAACTAAAATTTTCAGAAAACAACAATAACGGAACTGGGAATTGAAATAAGGAAAAACTTAATACCACTTAGAAATGATACCAAAAGATATGAGGTCTGGCGCTCTTGAGTATTAAAAATTATTTCTTAGGATTCGTACTTAAATACTCCATTGAAATATTACTTTTAGTAGCCTTTTTTACATATGTTATTGTATGGTCCGATATTACATTAATTAGGCTATATACTTTAAACGCTTTGTGGGCTGATCTTGGGCTGGCAATGGAAAGAAGTTGGTTGGTCTATAATAATAATTGGAACATAGATGGATATATATTTGTGCTTTTTAACTCTGGGATTTTATATTTCACTTTTCCCATTTCAATTCCGCATAATTTTCAATTATTATTAATTTTTCAAACGATTGTTATTGGAGGGGCATGTTTTCCAATATTTGGAATTGCTAAACATTTCATAAACAATAAAATATATTCATTGATAATATCACTTACCTATCTTATGTATTTTCCAATATCTGGTCTCAATTGGTATGATTTTCACTATCAAGCACTATTCCCAATTCTTTTTCTCTCAGGATATTATTTTTTTATAATTGATAAATTAAAAGCATCATTTTTTATTTTATTTTTGTCAGGAACAGTAAGGTTCCCTTATTTTATCTTTGGTTTCTTATTCGGATTGATTGTTTTATTACAATGCTATTCATTTTGGAGAAACAAATCTAATTTTTCATTTAAAAAAATCAATTATGCAGTTGGACTGGTTATTGTTTCTACAATATTTCTATTAGGAGCTTTTCTTTTTAATGGAGAATATTCATATGTAAATTCGACTGTGGGATATAATAGCGAGAATCCAATATTTAGTAATTTATATACTGGAATGAAAACATTTTTACTTGTGTTTTTTCCTTTTGCATTTTTACCATTTTTGTCTAAGCGTTGGTTTATATTCTACTTACCTTATTTAGGTTTTGTAACTATAATTGGAGGATATGCGGTGGATATACCTAACGCATTTCATTATCAGTATACTGCAATGATAACTCCATTTACATTCTTAGGGCTAATCGACGTTCTTAACCAATATTTATCTATGAAAAATAAACCAAAAAAAATTATATCTCGATATTTTCGTTTCGCTATGAGCAAGACCAAAATATTAATCTTGACAGTGGTTATATTATCAACTATATCTGCTACCCTTTTTGAGCCTTATAGTCCGATAAATAAGTATACTTTTGACAATTTTTCAAATTTTGGTAATTATTCCCCTGGAAGTCCAAATGCCTACAATTATTTAAATCAAGTTATGAGTTACATCCCTCAAAACAACGCATCAGTAATAACTCAGTTCAATCTTCCAGAAATCTACCCAAGAGCACAGATTATACCATCATTTCCCAATCAAATTTTTGTCTTGGTCGGAGGGCACTCAGCTTTATCTAGTTTTAATAATCTAACTCTTTGGGCAGTAGAGCATAATCAATATAATATAACTGTTGAAGAACATCATACTTGCACAAATATCAGTATACACATATATTATTTACTAGCATATTCGAAATCCCCATGGTATTATAATGATTACCCAGACAGCATGCAGAATTTTATTTATTTGATGAACGAATCAAAAGAATACGGTATAGTCGTAAATTATCATGGATTCTATCTTCTTCAATGGAAGTATTATGGCCCAGTTCTACTAAATGATCCAAATTGATTGAAATGTTCTGCCAATTTTTTATGAGCATGAGGTGCTCTAAATTCATCAATCACCGTTGATCCTTTCCCAAAATTTTTTAACTTTTTGATCAAATCTCAGATCAAAATACGGTCATTTCGAAAGGTGCAATTACAACATATTTGAATACAAACAACGATTCGATTTTATTTGCGATTACGCTGAATAAACTTTCCTTTTAGGGACACAATAAAAAACTATATGAATAGAGAGGTAAATCAGTGTTGAATGGATCCTACTCAAAATTATGGTAAGTCAACATTTCCATTGGTTTCTATAGTGTTGACAGTTTACAATGGGATAGCTGATGGTCTTAATGAATGCCTTGGGTCTATTTTTCAACAGTCATTTCCGAATATTCAATTAGTAATTGTTGATGATTGCAGTTCAGATGGATCGTCAAAATTATCAGAATCTGCCGTAAATTCAATTGGCGGAGAGTATATACGCCATATCGTTAATCTAGGACTTTCAAAATCACTTAATGATGGAATAAAAGCTTCGCAGGGAGAGTATATCCTCATCTTACAACAAGATTGTTTTCTGTTAGGGGATAATTGCATACGAGATGCAATTGTACATTTGGAAAATGAGAGTGATATAGATATTTTAATTGGTAGACAGAAATATTACTTCGAAAATTTGAATTTCTACCAAAAATTTATTGAGTTTAGATTAGGGCATATTTATCTTAATACTATCTTAAAAGAACAAATAGGACTGACGGAGAATAAATGTGATTTACTCAAAAGGAAAACTATGTCTAAAATTGGTTTTTTTGATGAGAAATTACGATTGTCTGGGGAGGACCAAATTTTTTCTCATAAAGCCAATGAATTAGGATTGAAAATGATAATATCTGATTGGCCAATGTACTCAAACTCATTGTCTGGTGAAAATAGTTTTAGAAAACTTATACGTAAAGAGAAACTCTACGGTAAGTATTCTTCACCTCTTTTTTTCAGAATATATTCTAAAAAATCTAGGGACAAAATAAGAATACATTATGTCAAGGAAAAAATCACTAATAGGTTTATGTCGATGATTATAGCCCCTCTCCTGTTGATATCAATTATATTTAGCCTACTTTTTACGAATATTTTTTTCTTAACACCAATATTCATTGGATTATTCATAAGAGGTTGGTTTATTATGAGAGATTTGAAAATGATAAAAAAGACCGTGATAGATTTAAAAATAGGAATTATTCGCCCAATTTTGTTTAGTATTTTTTTAGATTTAGTCTATTCCATTTATTTTATTTATGGGATGGTGATTATTCCAAAATAATGTGTAGTTCCACTTTAGACTATATTTTAATTACAATTTTTCTTAATTTTAATATTCATCTGGCGTTTACAAATTTTGAGAAACACAAATTTTGGACTGGTAGAAAGTAATCAATGAGGATAAGTGGGAATGACCAATAGAAACTGGCTAGGATACTACTCAATCATTAAATTTGCAAAACTGGCTATCATAGAGGGTGTAGACTCATATATACTTTTTAACTGAAAGACAGATTTTTCAGAATTCTTTGTGTTCATGTGTAAACCTCTGCATATTCATCATTTCTACATAAATACTATCATGGGGTAAAAAAGGAGATTCCCGTATTTAACCTAAAAATACAAATAAATGTACAGTAAAAGGCGAAAAAAACATTAATACGTAATTTGAAACTTTAAGAATTTTTAAGGATTATATCTTCTAAATTATTATTAAACGACCTGAGACCCAGAAGAATAAGATCGTCTATGAGAAATTAAACAATCAAAGGATCATTAAAAATTAACCTTCTTATTTAAAGATATTTAAATTTCTTATAATAAAGTTCACTAATGGGTGCAGGAATGAATCTATAGAATCTGGAGTCTTTCAACCAAAATGCGAAGATAGAAATTGAATATGAGATCGATGTCATTACAACATTAAATTTACTTCCAAATGTGTGAGTATAACTCAAGGGTGCTTCTGTCACCTTTACATCCAATTTCCTACAGTGTAGAAAAAAAGCTGTCAAAAAAAACGCATTAGTAAACGTAATTCGATTAACAATCTTAACCGCAACTTTGGTCCTCATAATTTTATATCCACATTGAGTATCTTGAACATTTATGTTAAATAAGATTTTAAGAATAATATTAAACCCCCTACTAGCCACTCTTCTTTTAATTGGGATATAATTTCTATAATTCGAATATCGATCAAAGTTTAACACATCATTATTTTCTAATAAAGAAACATTTTTTATCATATCTCGAAGTTTGGCACTTCCATCTGCATCCATAAGTAGTGTGAATTCACCATTTGAAGAATTAATCCCTCTTTTTATTGCACCGCCCATTCCGGTTCTTCCTGTTGATCGTTTAGAAAAAACGAATGGATAATTATCATGGTATTTTCCTACAATATCATTAGTATGATCATTCCCATCAACAACAACTATGACTTCCCAAGGTAACTTATTATCAGAAATAAAAGTACAAACTTCATTTAAAACCGAACTTATTCTATTTTCTTCATTGTATGCCGGTATTACCATAGTACACGGCTTTAAAAGAAACGGATGGATTTGCTCGTCCGATGGAGATTCAGACATATGTGAAACAGTAATATTTTTATTACATAAATATTTTTGTAGATTGTATGGAGAAAAAACGTTTGTTTGATATACCATTAATTTAAAGATTTTAGGGTACACCACACTTCAAATGTGAAATATATTTTTAACCTTAACTCCGCAACTTTTTAGGGAGTATATTTGTTCCCAGCTGTTCATCCAGCTTTGCCGATGATGCAGGTATCTCTGATATAATGGATCTCTTCCCATCCGTGACCTCATAGACCCTGGAAAACCTGAGCAATGCATCCTTCACCGATATCTTGTCCGTCAGATCAGCCTCCCTGATCAGGACGAATATCCCATAGTACAGGAATAGTGACAGGAACGACACAAAGAAGTATCCCCTTATGGAATCACTATCCCTGAGGTATGACTTGTCGTTCTCCAGTTCGTTCTTCATGGCATCGAATGCCTGCTCTATCTCCTCCCGCTGCTTGTACATCCCATATATGGATTGCGGCCCGTCCCTGATGTTTGACAATATGGAGATCTTCCCGAACATCTCCGACGCCTCATCATACTGGTTCTGTCTCTTCTTCCCCTCTGAAACCAGGGATATGAAGTTGCTGGATTCCTCTTCCATGAGGGACTGGTCCTGGAACATGTATACCCTGTACCCTTCATGTTTTGAGAAACCGCACAATATCCCACGATCACAGTACATGAAGCTGGATGTGAGCTTCATGCTGTAATCAATCATGTCTGAATTGCGCCTGAGCGGCATTACAAACTTCATTTCAGAGGACATGATCTCAGCCAGGTCATAGGATGCAAATCCCCTGTCC